>CAZVRN010000061.1:0-11667 GCA_964629485.1 uncultured Thermodesulfobacteriota bacterium
GTTAAAATGAAAACAAAGTTGAGTATAAACAAGGCGGTATTTCTGCCGCTGCTCACAGCGGTACTGGCCCTGGTTTTTTTAATCACCACCCCGCTGAAAGCCCAAAGCCAGTATTTTGAGCTCAATGTATTGACCATCAATTTGCTTTTTTCGGAAATCGAGGACCGAGACGCGCGGCTTGAGACTATTGCCCAGTTCGTGGCGGACTACGATGAACCGATTGATTTGATTCTGCTCCAGGAGGTCGTGGGAGGACGTCTGGCCAAGACCGGCAACAGCGCCGTGGACCTTAAGAACAAGCTTGCCGCAAAGGGCGTCAATTATGAGCTCAGCTACCGCCTGGCTAACGGAATACCGGGTATTTTATCGGTTGGAAACGCCATTTTGAGCCGTCATAAGATCCTGTTTACCGTGGCCGCAACCCTGCCTTTTGTATCGGAAGAAATTATTGAAGGTGTTGAAATTCCGCTGAAAAGAAAAATCATGATGTCCAGGATAGAACTACCGGATTTCGGCAAAATAAACGTCTACAACACCCATTTGTGCGCTTACTGCGACCAGGAAGAACGCATGGGACAGGTTGAGCACATGCTGGCCTTTATCAAGACGGTGGAATCCTTTTTCCAGAGCCGCCATCAGGTTATCCTGGGGGGAGATTTCAACGCGGAATACGATTCAGCGGAATACAATCGCATTATAAAAGACGGTTTTTTTGATACCTACGCGCAGGTCAACTGCCCGGACTGTTGTTCGGAGCTTGATCCGTCAGGATGCACCTTTGCCGTGCCTTGCGAGGTTACGCCCTGCAATCCCTATGCGGTCAATCCCTTTACCGGTTTGCCTGAAGAACCGGCGCGGATAGATTATATTTTTGCCAGGACCGCTTTGGAAGTGATATCCAGCAGCGTGGTTTTCAATCAGGCGCCCTGGGTTTCGGATCATTCAGGGGTTCTGACGAAACTGCGTCTGAAATAATTCTGAAATAATAAGGTTATTCCGGCCGCCTGTTTCGGTAAAGATAAACCATCATTATCGGCGAGATAATCACGATCAGAATGGCTACCATCTGTGTCGTGGACAGCAGCCCGAATGGACCCGCCCCGCGAAAGTCGGCCCGGAAGTATTCGATGACGAAACGAATCAGCCCGTGGAGCAGGGTGTAGGTGAAGAAGATTTGACCGTCAAAGACCCGCCGCCTTTTTAAAAAAAACAGAAAAATAAACAGGAGGAACAGGGAGAGGGATGAATAAAGCTGTGTCGGGTGCAGAGGCACCCCCAGGGGAGCCAGGGATTCAGGGTTGGTGAAAGTGACAGCGCAGGGCAGACTCGAAGGCCGACCGTAGCAGCATCCGGCGGCAAAGCAGCCTATCCGTCCCACACCCTGGGCCAGGGCCATGGCCGGCGCGAAAAGATCCGCTGTCTTCCAGAAAGGCAGGCCCTTGCGGCGGGTGTAAAAAATGAAAACAAGAACCCCTCCAATAAGCCCCCCGTAAAAAACCAGCCCGCCCTCCCAGAATTTAAAAATCCCTAAGATGTTTGACCGGTAATAATCCCAGGCGATAATGAGATAGAAAATTCGGGCTCCGATAATGCCCCCGAGCGCAAGGTAAAAGGAGAGGTTCACGATTGCCTCGGTTTTCAGGCCCTCTCTCTTTGAATCATACGCGACCCAGGCCAGGGCCAGCACGAACCCCAGCGCCACCAGCACGCCGTAGCTGGAGATGGTCAGGGGACCGATGCGAACCAAAACCGGGAACATGGGCTATCTCTCCAGCCAGAGGGCGATCAGAATCAGAGCCGTTCCGACACTGACTCCGGCGTCAGCCAGATTAAATGCCGGCCAGTGGGCTGAACCTATGTAAAAATCCAGAAAATCAATGACCGCCCCCAAACGGACGCGGTCAGCAAGGTTGCCCAATGCGCCCCCGCTGACCAGGGACAGGCCCCAGAGCAGGAGGCGCTTCTCTTCTTTGGTTATATATATCAACCACAGGACAAGGGCCAGCACCAGCAAGGTAATAGCGGCCAGGATGAAGACCCTGAAGGAGGAGTTTGCCCCGCGCATCAGCCCGAAAGCCACACCGGTATTCGTGCCCAGGGTCAGGTCGAAAAATCCGGGGATTATCTGCACATTGCTTCCGGGCCCAAGCCAGTGAAAAGCAGCCAGCTTGGTGACCTGGTCCGCCGAAATCAGCCCCCCACCGGCCAGGGCAAGACGCGGCCATTTATTCATGACGCGCCCACGGACAGGCCCTCAACCGCTTCGTAGCAGCGCTGGCAGAGACCGGGGTGGTCTTCCCGCTGTCCCACGCTTTGGTCATGAATCCAGCAGCGCTCGCACTTGGCCGCTTTTGAGGCGGAAACATCCACAAACAGTCCGGGCAAATCCGTGGCCCGGACTCCGGCCGGCGGCTCGGCCCTGATGAGGTCCACCCCGCTCACAATAAAAATATCACGCAGGCTTGAAGCATAGGGGATCAGAAAATCATGGATTTCATCGTCCGCATACAGGGTCACTGCGGCGTCAAGAGAATGGCCCACTTTTTTCTCACGCCGCGCCTCTTCAATGACCCGCATCACCTGAGAACGGATTTCGAGGAGCCGGTTCCATCTTTCGGCCAGCGCATCGTCGATCAAGGATCGGTCCTCCTCGGGCATGTCGGCCAGGTGAACGCTTTTGGCCTTGCCCGGGAAATCCGGCAAATGTCCCCAGATCTCCTCGGCCGTGAACGCCAGGATCGGCGCCATCAGCCGAACCATGGTTTCCAGAACCGTGAACATGGCGGTTTGAGCGGCTCGCCGGGGTTTTGATTTGGCCGGGGAGGTGTAAAGGCGGTCCTTGAGCACATCGTGGTAAAAAGCGGACAGGTCCACGGTGCAGAAGTTGTTCAAGGCGTGGTAAATAGTATAAAACTCGAAGCTCTCATAAGCTCCCCTGGCCTTGCGCACCAGGCCCTGGAGCCGGTGCAGGGTCAGGCGGTCGATCTCAAAAAGCTCATTTATAGGCACCTTGTCCTCGGCCGGGTTGAAGTCAGAGATGTTTCCCAGGATGAAGCGGCAGGTGTTGCGGATGTTGAAATAAGACTTGGCCAGCATATCCAGGATTTCATCGGAGATTCGGATATCATCCTGGTAGTTTTCCGAGGCGGTCCATAACCTCAGAAGTTCAGCGCCGTATTTCTCGATGTAAGGCGCGGCCACATTGCCCCGTGATTTGGACAGCTTCCGGCCGTCGCCGTCAACCACGTAGCCGTGTGTCAGGACGCTGTGATACGGGGGCCGGTTTCTCGTGCCGACCGAGGTCAGCAGGCTGGAATGAAACCAGCCCCGGTGCTGATCGCTGCCTTCAAGGTACAGGTCGGCCTGGTCCGGCAGGTAATCCCTGGCTTCAAGGGTTCCGACGTAACTGACCCCTGAATCGAACCAGACATCCAGGATATCCGTCTCCTTGCGGAACTCGCTCCCGCCGCAGTGAGGGCAGACTGTTCCTTCGGGCAGCAGCTCCTTTTCCGACAGGTCGAACCAGGCGTCCGCTCCATGGCGTTTGAAAAGAGAGACAACATGGTCTATGATCTTTTGGGTAATCAGCCACTCGCCGCAGCCCTGGCAGTACATGATGATAATCGGCACCCCCCAGGCCCTCTGCCGGGAGATGCACCAGTCCGGCCGGTTTTCAATCATGAGGTGGATGCGGTCACGGCCCCAGTGCGGAATCCACCGCACCTGGTCGATGCACTTAAGGGCCTTTTGCCTGAGGTCGTTTTTGTCCATGGAGATGAACCACTGTTCGGTGGCGCGGAAGATAACCGGCTCCTTACAGCGCCAGCAATGGGGATACTGGTGGGTGATCTCCTCCCTGGCCATAAGCGCCCCGGCCTCTTTAAGCCTGGCGTTCACCGCCTCGTTGGCCTCGAACACGAATTGGCCGGCAAAAAATTCAACGTCGTCGGTGAAACGCCCGTCATCGTCAACAGGAGAGTAAGTCTCAAGGCCGTACTCCTGGCCTATGTCAAAATCCTCACGGCCGTGCCCGGGGGCGGTATGCACGCAGCCGGTCCCCTGTTCCAGGGTGACATGAGCGCCCAGGATAATAAGGGATTCCCGATTGTAAAGGGGGTGGCGGGTCTTGAGGCCTTCCAGTTTGCGGGGATCGAGTTCAGCCACAACCTCATATTCCCTGATGCCGAAATTGAGCATACAGTCGACCAGGAGCCCCTTGGCCAGGATATAGACCTCTTCACCGGCTTTGACCGCCACGTACTCGAAATCCGGATTCAAGGCAATGGCCAGGTTGGCCGGGATGGTCCAGGGCGTAGTCGTCCAGATAATAAAATATATCTGCGCGCCCGCCAGGGCAGGGTCAACGCTTTCCGGCGGGTCCATTAACTTGAATTTGACGTAAATCGAGGGAGAGGTGTGATCGCCGTACTCGACTTCAGCCTCGGCCAGGGCTGTGCGGCAGGACGAGCACCAGTATATCGGCTTCTGGCTTTTATAGACGCTCCCGCTGAGTGCGAATTTTCCCAGCTCCTCGGCGATGACGGCCTCATACTCGTAATCCATGGTCAGATAGGGGTTATCCCATTCACCCATAGTCCCCAGGCGCTTGAATTGATCCCGCTGGATATCTATAAATTTTTCAGCGTAGGCGCGGCAGAGCTTTCGCATCTCGACCTGGGAAGTCTCGCTTTTTCGGGCTCCGAGCTCAAGATCGACCTGGTGCTCAATGGGCAGGCCGTGGCAGTCCCACCCGGGCACATAAGGAGAATCAAAACCCATCATCTCCCGCGACTTGACTATGATGTCTTTCAGGATTTTATTGAGAGCCGTGCCCAAGTGAATAGGGCCGTTGGCGTAAGGCGGTCCGTCATGAAGCACGTACTGGGGGCGCCCCCTGCTGCGTTTTCTGATTTCATTATAAAGGTCCATTTCCTCCCAGCGGGCCAAAATATCCGGCTCCCGCTTGGGCAGGTTGGCCTTCATGGGAAAGCTGGTGCGAGGCAGGTTCAGGGTCCCCTTGTAATCCATTTGCGTCCTCCAAGGCTTTAGTCTGGGGCCAGCGAATTTTATCATAAAATCTCGGCCCCGAATGTCAAGGATTTTGGGAATACAAAAGCTGGATTCCTTTTATTTTAAGAGAAGGACCTCTCCACGACTCCTGTCAGAGAGGCCCTTCTCCGGCTCCGGCCTTTGTTCAACCGGATCAGCCCGGTTACACTAAGGAGGGTAATCCTCAGCCGCCGGGGTCCCTGGATGTCCTGGTTCGGAAATCCAGGGAATACGCTTGGGCGAAAAAAAACCGGCCCCGCCATGGGGCGGGGCCGGTTGAGTCGCTGCTGTCAGAAAGCGTCTACAAACCTCCCCGCCTTCGGGGTATAAGTACCCCGATAATGGTAATAAGGGATATTTGCAGGCGCATTGTCATATTTTTTTCTCCCAGGTATTTCAGTACTCCCCTTCAGCATGAATGTCAAGCCTTAAAATATCAAACCGGATTTTTACTTAAGGCTTCTTAAAAACTTCGTCCTTTAGCCGAACTCATTGTCAGGCCGGTCAACCGCCCGAACAAAGTTCAGGGAATATAAGAGGCGCAGGAGGTTTCCGACTCCCAGACCGAGACCCTGGAGAGAGTGACGGGTTCATGGCTGATTTTAGGAGCCAGTTTTTCAAAGATGAAGCGCGCGATATTTTCAGAGGAAGGATTGTTCGCCTGGAAGAACTCCAGTTCGTTGAGGTATTTATGATCCAGGGCAGCCAGAACCTCGGCTGTATATTTTTTTATTTCCCCGAAATCCATGACCAGTTCGGCCTGGTTCAGCTCGTTTGAGCTGACGTAGATTTCGACCTTCCAGTTATGCCCGTGCAGGTCCTCGCATTTTCCATGAAAATTTCTCAGATTGTGAGCCGCTGAAAACTGACTGATAATCTTTAGCTCATACATGTCCACACCATTTAAAGTTGCCGGAGGCGGTTACGCATCCTGGTCAGAATCCGCTGAAGGTCGTTTTCCATGCTGGCCAGGTCCTGGTGACGGCGTTTCAAAATCTTTTCCATTTCAGACGACCAGTACATGATGCATTCCCGTTCTTTGGCAGCCAGTTCCTGCTCCACCTTCTTCTGCATCTGCCGGATAAAAGCCTGATCCACATCGGCAGGCATGCTCAGACCTCCTGAACGGATTTACTCGCTTTCGGCAGGCTGCTTTGCCGGGGCAGCCGGGCGGCCGCATTCCGAACAAACGCCCTGCTCGTTGATGATGCCGATACAGGATTCGTCACTGCACAAGACCCGATTATCGAGATCGAAAGGATCGTCGCTGACCGGCTTCGCGGAAAGTTCCGGGAGAAGTTTTCCACAATGACAGCAATACCTGGCGTCAGGCAGATTTTCGCCCTGGCAGAACTCGCAGGTCCTCCCCTCAAACTCATACCCGCATTCCGCACATTTCAGCATGGCCCTTCTCCTTGTACAAATCGAGCATACCTATTATCTCTAAATTTAAGTTCCTGTCAACAAGACGTAAAAATTTTTTTAAGCGGCCCTGGTCCGTCTCCCGGGTATGGTTTTCCCCATGGGGACATTTTTATTTTGCCGGCATGCAAGATATGAAATCAGCTTGACTAACGGGCCCGGGTCAATTAATGTTTGACATTAATCCTAATTTACCATCTCGACCGGTGAGGTCGTCGGGTTTCAAACCTAGCCAAACTCTTAAAAGAAAGGAGAGAATGATGAAACTGGAAGACGTTAAATGTATCGGTGTCATGGGAGCCGGTGTCATGGGCGGAGGCATCGCTCAGTCAGCCATTCTCGCCGGCTTCAATGTTATTATCCGGGATTTGACGGATGAAATTTGTGAAAAAGCCAGAGACGCCATCATCAACGGCCGCTTCGGTTTAAAGGGCGGCGTCGAAAAAGGAAAGCAGACGCAGGAGGAAATGGACCAGGCCCTGGCAAGACTTTCTTTCACCACAAAGGTTGAAGACCTCAAGGACTGCGACCTGATAATCGAAGCCATCGGCGGCGGTCCGGACGGGGCCCTGGAGAACAAGGAGTTAAAGCAGAAAGTTTTTAAGGAACTTGACGGGATTGTGAAAAAGGACGCTGTTTTCGCCAGTAACACCTCGTTTTTTACGATTGCGGACCTGGCTGCGGTAACCGACCGGAAGGAGCGGTTTGTCGGCATGCACCTCTTCAGCCCGGCCAATATCATGAAGCTGGTGGAGGTGACCTACACCCCGGATACCTCCGAGGAGACGATCAAGCTGATCGAGGACCTGAGCAAGGCCATGGGCAAAACGCCTGTTCGGGTCAAGGATGTTCCCGGTGACACCGGATTCATAGCCAACCGTGTTTTCGCGGCCGCTTCGCGGGAGGCCATGAAGATCGTGGAGGAGGGAATCGCTACGGCTGAAGATGTGAACACGGCCATGATGCTTGGTTTCAGATGGCCGGTCGGGCCGCTGGCCATGGCCGCGGGCGCACGCTCGGGCTGGAAATAATTTCCCCTCGTTGGCTTCATGCCGCCGCCGCAAGGTCAGGACGCACATGCCTTCCCGGCGGCGGCACATCGCAAACCGTGAAAACCGGCCGCATGGCGATCTAAGGATTGAGTATGCAAAGCCCTTTACTTTATTATGAAATACATGGCACCCGGGGCCCGTTTTTACTCATGGTTCACGGCCTGCTTTCCAGCCGCGCCCAGTGGATGCCCAACCTTGAAGTCCTCCAGGAATTTTGCCGGCCCGTGGTCGTGGAACTCTTCGGCCACGGGCGGTCCCCTGCGCCGGAAGACCCGGCCTGCTATACGCCTGATAGTTATGTGCGCGAGTTCGAGGCCATCCGCCGTGAAGTCGGCCCTGAACGCTGGTTCCTGTGCGGTCAGTCGCTGGGGGCTTCGCTGACCCTTCGCTACGCACTCCATCATCCTGAACGGACTATCGCCCAAATATTTACCAATTCAAGATCGGCCCTCTCTGATACCTCCTCGCCCGAAGCCATGAAGGTTTTGGCCGAGCGTCTTGAGCAGGAGGGGCGCAGGATGATTGACTCTTTTCCGCTTCACCCATCCCGCAGCCGTCATATGAGAAGCGACGTCAAGGAAGCCCTGATCGAGGACGCGAAAAAGATTGACCTGGGGGGTTTTTCAAAGACCATGCTCTATACGGCCCCCCACGTTTCGCTGCGCCGGGTTATTCAAAAAAACCAGGTCCCGACCTTGTTGATTGCGGGCCGGTTTGACAAGCAATTTAAACCGCTGGTTGAATTTGCGCGCGCGAGCATTCCGAAAATAGAAGTCATAATTCTTGACGGCGGACATGCGGTCAATATTCACGTGTCAGGGCGGTTTAACGAGGCGGTTCGAAACTTCATGGCGCGGTTTGACGGGAACTGAATTCGTCGCGATTTTAGTTCGAAACGAGACCTTTCCCCTGTATGCTCATTTGTTTGATTCACCTTTTTCCTGAACGCAGTAAAGGCCCTTTCCCTGCCGCATCACCTTGAAGCAGCCGTTGCAGGAGATACAGGCCGCCGGGCTCAAATCTCCTGACATCCACCTTTGAATCAGGCCGGGTTCCCGGATAAAGGGACGGCTCATGGCGATCAGGTCAGCCATTTCATCGGACAGGATACGGTCAACCATTTCCGGCCTCCTGATGCCGCCTACCGCCACCACGGGAAGGTCGGTATGTTTTTTCATCCGGGCGGCGTTTTTCAGATAATAGCCTTCAAACCATTCTTCCTTGTTTAAAGGGCCGCGGGAATCGTGAGACCCCCGGGGGCTGCCCCCGGTTACCTCGACAGCCCCGTAACCCGCCTCGGAAAGGATCGGCCCGTATGCATCCGCGTCTTCAGGGGTTATCCCTCCGGGCTGGCCGTCAAAACTGTTCATTTTTATCCAAACCGGAAAATCCCGGCCCGCGCTGTCAGCCATGGCCCGGCGGATTTCAACCAGCAGCCTGGCCCGGTTCGAGGGCGAGCCGCCGTATTCATCTTCCCTTTGATTATATAAAGGCGACAGAAATTGCGAAACAGGATACCCGTGTCCGGCGTGGACCTGAACCGCGTCTGCGCCGACTTTTCGCGCGCGTTTTGCGGCGGCGCCAAAGGCAAGCACAAGCTGTTCGATCTCCCCTGACGAGAGGGCATGCACCCCGGGTCGGTAGGCGGACGGCCCGACCGGCCGGCCGTTTAGATAAAAAAACGGGCCGAGCTGCACCGAGATCAGGGCGCCCTCGCGATGCACGGCTTCTATCATCTCTTCCCAGGCCGGCAGGGCCGCGTCAGAATGCAGGGAGAGCTGCCCCCGGGGATCCGGGACCCAACTCCGGTCCGACAAACAGGCGCTGGTGGAAATGAGCCCCACTCCGCCGACAGCCAGCCTCAGGTAAAGTTCCTTCAGAGCCTCTGTCGGGGCCCCGTCATCCGGCGAGGCCATTACTTCCATTGTCGCCGAACGAATAAAGCGGTTGCGAAGCTTCAGCCCCATGAAGTCAAATTTTGAAAATGCTTTTTCCATGCTTTGTTTGCTTTCGGTCTTGAAATCTATTAAAAGCTCAGTTCTGGTCTGAACTCATAGGCTCAAAATTAAAACCTCAAAACAAGGCCCCTCAAGACATCTTGCCGAGGGCCGCAATAATTTCTTCCTTGACCAGGCCCTCTTCCTTTGGCAAACGTGTTTCAAGCGCTTCCTTGGCCTGGTTTCCGCCTAACTTGCCCAGGGCCCAGGCGCTCATGCCGCGCACGGTTTCATCCGGGTTTTCATTCAAGCTTTCGATTAATACCGGCACATAAAAAGAATCTCCCAGGTTCCCCAGGGCCCGGGCGGCGTTCATCTGCCATTTGGCGATATTTTTTCGGGAAATATAAAAAGCCAGCGGCCAGACTTTGTTCAGGTAATGGTCTTCGTCCATTCGGAGCAGGGTATCCAGTTGAAAGTCACCGGCCCTGTCAGTCAGCGGCTGATTTTTCGGGAGATCCTGGTGCATCCAGGCCTGGTTCCTCGGGCAGACCTCCTGGCAGCGGTCGCAGCCGTACACCCAAGTGCCCATGGGCTCCCTTAATTCCACGGGCGTTATCCCCGAGCCGTAGTAGGTATTGAAGGCGATGCACAGGAAAGGGTTCATCTTTTTGGGCGCGTAAAGCGCGCCGGTCGGGCAGGCGGCAATGCAGGCATTTTTACACCAGGACGGGCAGTCCAGTTCTATGGAAGGTTCATCCGGTTCAATCTCGGCGTCGAGCAATATGGGAATGCTTTCCAGCCAGGACGCACCCAGCATGGACCTTCGGGCGTAAACAAAGCAGTTCTTGCCGTAGGTCACCAGCCCGGCTCTGGCCGCTGACATACGCGCCGGCGTTTCCTCGTCGAAGTAGGCGCGAATTCCCTCTTCTTTCAAAAAGTCAAAAAAATCAACCATGCGCCAGTGTTCCAGGCCCTTCTCTTTTCGTTCATCCACCTGGTAGCACCGGCCGATTTTTCCAACGAGCTGTTCCGGAAACCTTCGCTGATAGTAGTTGCGGATCAAGACAACCAGCGACTTTGCCCAGGGATGTTTTTCTGAAAGGGAAGCCCCGCGCTTCAGGTTGAAACTTTCGGTCATGACCCAGTTATACATTTCAGGCCGGGATTCAACTTCCTTGATATAAAGCTCCAGAGGCTGAGTACCTGTGAAACCGACGTCATCGAAGCCCAGGTCAAGGGCTTTCTTCTTTAATCGTTGTTTTAGATTCACGTCTTTACTCCCAAGTAAAAAAGGCTTAAATCTTTCTTCTCCACAGGATTTTCAAATTTTTCGGTTTTAAAAATTCAAAAACAAAAGCTAATATATTTTACCCTGAAAGGCAAATACTTTGTCAGCTTCCGCGATTTCAACAAAACCACTCGTTTTGCAGAAATCTCAAAATATGTTATTATTGCTTGTCAGGTTAATTATCCCCGGAAGAATCAGGAGAGGTGCAACCGGCGTGACAGTGATCAGGCAGATACGTGTGGGCTCGATGGCCGTTTTTTGTTACATCGTCGGGGATGAATCTTCGAAAACCTGCGCCCTGATAGATCCGGCCGCAGAAACAGATAGAATCCTTCGCGAGACTGAAAACCTCGGGTTTCAGGTGACCAAGGTTATTAATACTCACGGGCACTCAGACCACATCTCTGGCAACGCTCAAATTATTGCCGCCACAAAGGCCGAACTTCTCATTCACGAACTCGAAGCCAGGCGGCTGGGCAAAATAACCACCAAGGCCTTCTCCCGGCTCCTGGGCGGAAAGGGGTCGCCTCCCCCGGACCGGCTGCTTAAGGACAATGATATCATTCAAATCGGTCAGGTCTCGCTCAAGGTCATCCATACCCCCGGCCACACCATGGGCGGCATAAGCCTTTATACCAAAGGCCATGTCTTTACCGGAGACACGCTTTTTGTCGGCGCAGTAGGCCGGACCGACCTTGGGGGAGGGTCATACCTTTTACTGCTTCAGTCTATCAAGGAAAAATTATACACCTTGCCTCCGGATACTATTGTCTGGCCGGGCCATGATTACGGGGTTACGCCAAGCTCGACCATCGCCCGTGAAAAAGAAAAAAATCCTGACACCCTTTAGATTTTGCGAAAAGTCTTAAACATCGAAACAAGCAGTTAACTAATTGTCGTTATTGAAATTATATTG
>CAZVRN010000062.1:0-11433 GCA_964629485.1 uncultured Thermodesulfobacteriota bacterium
AATATAAAAAAATAAAGAATTTCCTCAAACATTAATTAATTATATCAAATAATTATACGACAATGAAATTGTTTTTAAAGCAATTTGTCAAATAATCAGAAATTAGATGCCAAGTCAAGAAATCGTTTCCTTATGTGAGGCTCAATATGAGTTAAAGCCTGATCCTTTGACAATTCAGTCAATTGTTGTATTAGATTTGCCTGGAACTTTGATCCTGCCCTGATTGGACGTTTATTTACTTTGAGTTGGCCGCTCATTAGTGCCATAAGAAAATTTTCCATTATATTTGGGTCGAAGTGTGTGCCTGTTTTTTCAATGAGCCGCCTCACCACCTTGGCCAACGCGGGCCGTTTCCCGGGCCGGTAGGATAAAAAATAATTATCGAACTTATCAGCAATCGATATAATTTTCGCCATTAAAGGGATATCCTGGCCGGCCAAAGAATCCGGGAACCCCTGCCCATTCTCCTGCTCGTGATGACTGAGAATACCGGCGTGGATGTCATCCGACCAGGCGTTCAGCATCTGGAGGCCCACTCGCGGGTGCTCCTCATAAGGGATCTTGCCTTCGCGGGTTTTGAGTTTGCCAATATCGTGCAGAAAAGCGGCGCGCCGTATCTTTTCGACTTCCGGTTCATCAAGATTCATAAACTCCGCCAGACTGCCTGCCAATTGGGCCACGCGCGCGGAGTGGCTCCTCTCTGCTGTGCCTTCATCTGACTCTATGCTTTGAATCAAATGGTAGATTGATTGCAAGGCCTTGTTTTCCACTTGTTTCAGGAATTGCTGGTTACATAGGACAGCGCTTAACATTTGGGCCGATGTCCGGGCCAATTCCATGTCGTCTTCGGTAAATTGTGTTCTGTTCCGCTTATCAGTTACGTTCATTACACCCAGCAGATGCCCGTTGATCATAAGCGGCAGACCCATGTAGCTGTTTGTGGCGTACCTTTTCCCTGCTTTGGTTTTCAGATAGGCTTTGATATTTGGGATGAAAAACGGCTCAGGCCGTTTGGAATCCAAAGCATACCGTATGACATCAGCCATGACCTTGCTCTGGTTGAGTTTAATTTGCTGTGCTGGTTTCTGTTCCTTTTTGGATGTTACAGAAGTGAAAGCAATTAATTTTAAGGTTTGTGTTTCAGGTGCATACGAGTAAATCGAAATTTCTTCAGCTTGAAGGACCTCAATCATCCTGTCCAGGATTTGTCGGGACAATTTTTCTTTATCATCTGTCACCGGCGGAGCGGACAGATTCATGCTTATCTTATGAATCAGTTCCAGCCGGTGAGTTTTGTCCTGGTACATGGCCGACAGCTTAAGATTTTCCGTAATTAAGCTGGCATGCAGAATAAAAATGGACAGTGATTCTATCTCTTCCGGCGTAATTTCTTGTTTACTTGCAAAAAACAACTCCGCGGGCCTGCCTTTATAAAGCATCGGGGCGATCGCTATTTGACCGGACTTGAAACCCAGAGCCCTAAAAACCGACCGGTCTGCAGGGTCTAGGTTCTTGCTGGGGGGCAGGGAGAGCACAGGAATATTTTTATAATCATTTAATTTGGCCAAGGCCTTACGCAAAGGACTGTTTCTGGTCAACCCGGCCAGAGAAACGGAATCGGGCTCCGTCTCCCCGCGGAAGCTGCTGTCAACACCGGCAGATAGCATCCGGTTCTCTTGGTCATAGTTGAAAAGCATGACCCTGTCGAATCCGATTTGGGCCACACAGCGGCATATCAATTTCCGGTTTTCATCCTCAAAGACTGCCATGGTCTGAGCATTCCGCTGCAGGGTCATGCCCATGAGGGAAAGAAAGGTCAATTCATTAACCTTTTTTTCTAAAGCAGCCTTGGAAAGTTCCATCTCCCTGTATAATTTGGCATTTTTAATACCCAGGGCAGCTTGGTTCACCAGCTCCTGGATGAAATCAAGATCCGGTGGCACCACCCCTATGTTTATAACACCCACCACTTCCTCTAAGCCTTCTGGTGTCAAGATCGTAATGGGGAAGGAACTGGTCGGTCCATGATGTTTTTTGTCAGGAAAAATTTGATATTCCCCTGCCTCCATCACTTTTCGTGTGGTGTAACTAAAATCAGCCTTACGCTTTTTTGTCATATTTTTGGCTGCCTGGGACTTAAGCTGCATGTGCTCATCCAGTAAAACGATCGAACAAGGCAGCTTATATTGCCGCTCTCCCAGCGCAGCGGTTATTTCCTGAAGAAAGTAATCAAGCACCTCCTCCAGATTCAGCGTCGTCCTCAGAGTCTGACTTACGCGTCTTAAAATAGCGTGCTTCTCCGATTGGGTAAGCCTTTCGCCTGTGCCTATGGCCTCGAAACCTTCACGCCTGCTTAAAACAATGCGATTTTTCCCAATCTGCTTGGCCCGGTAAAGCGCTTGATCTACCTGTCTGATTAAATCCGAAACGGATTCAACGCCTGATTCGGGAAAACCAGCCAGGCCAAAGCTGGCGGTGATGTTGATCCCTGGAGCGATCCTTTTTTGCCAGGGAAAATTCTCGAGCGCATTCTTGATTCGTTCAGCCGCTTGTATGGCATCCGAGAGGTTTGTTTGCGGCAGAATAACGGCGAATTCTTCCCCTCCATAGCGGGCTGGAGTGTCAACACTGCGGATGGACTGGCGAATTAATTCCGCCGTCTGGACCAGGGCCTTATCGCCGATCTGGTGACCGCAGGTATCATTTACTTGTTTGAAGTTATCAAGATCAAGCATAATCAGACCAAGGCTAGCTTCAAAACGCTGAGCCCGTTGAAATTCATCACTCAGGCGTTCCTGAAAGTGACGATGGTTGAAAAGTTGGGTCAAGTCGTCGGTAATAGAGAGTTTCTCCAGAATAAGGTTGCTGGCCTTAAGTTCTTCTTCAAGTTTTTTTCTTTCGGTGTTGTCTTTGATAATGAAGAGTAATCCCTGTTCTTCTTTTTTACCAACTAATTTGGAGACAGAGATATCCGCGAAAAAACACCTTCCATCCGCAGTGCACATTTCAGCTTCATAGCGGGTAACCCTCTTTTCTACACGAAGAGGCTTGAGCAGACGTTCAAGTTCATTTTTACCGTTAACAAAGAGTTTCGAAATCGGGACGTTCAGGTAATCCTTGGCCTCGCCGCCAAACATTTCCTCGGCGCCTCCGCTGAACAGGTTTATCTTGTATCGCCGGTTCGTTGAAATGATGGCGTCCACTGAGCTTTCGATGAGATTTTCTAAATATTCCTTGGTCTCCCGAATCTCGGCCTCTTGACTTTGGAGGGTTTTATACAGATTTTCAGCCTCGGCATGCTTGTTCTGGAGCTGCTTGTTTTTGCTTTCCAGTTCCTTGGTGGCTTGGTTTATTTCCTTTTCCATCCTTTCACGAAAGGCCTGAGTACTGAGCATGAGCTTTCGTTCCCGGACCGCAGCCGAAACCGTTTCTAAAAGCTCTTCCAATTCAAAGGGTTTGGTTAGGTAATAGTTGATTTTTCCCTGGGTAAAGGCGTTGATTACGCTTTCCTCAGTGCTGTGCCCGGTCATAAGGATGGATCCCAGGTAGGAGGATTTTGCCTTTAACTGATCGATTAAATCGATACCATTCATATCCGGCATCTTCAAATCACTGAGGACAACATCATAATCGTTCGCCGCAAAAAGAGCCTGAGCCTCAGAAGCATTCTTAGCCGTGCTGACCGTGTACCCCACGCGTATTAAAGCTCTTTCGATGATATCGCAAATGCTCTCATCGTCGTCAACAACAAGAATGCGATTACGGGTTTCGGAGGAACAACCAGGGTCATCCTGCCGGGAAAGTTTGTCAGACTTTTCTATTTTGGAATTAAAACTCACTGTATTTGTTCCTAGGATGGGAAAAAGCTAGCTTTATCAGCATTATTATTTTTTGATAATAAATCAATAATTATATACCACCTGCTGAATTCAATCGTAAACAAAAAAATATGATCATAAGGATGCAAAATGATAAAAAGTTCGATTTTTATTAAGCAGCTTGCAGCCGTTTTTTTTCAATAAAACCATCTCTTCGAGTCGGACTCCGCCCCGTCCTGCGATGTAAATACCAGGTTCCACCGTAACAACCATGCCTTCTTTCAGCTCGACGGGCCTTGTTTGAGACAGCGAGGGGGCCTCGTGGGTCGCCAGCCCCACACCGTGACCTAAAGCGTGGCCAAAGTTAGAACCATATCCGGCTTCTTCAATAACCTTCCTGGCACTCGTATCTGCCTGGGCCGAGGTTATTCCGGGTCTGATAGTTTTTAAGGCGTTCTGCTGCGCCTTTTGGACTATTTGGTAAATTTCTTTTATCCAGCGTTTAGGGGTGCCTAGTAAGATAGTTCTAGTCAAATCCGCTCTATAACCGCTATAAGTGGCCCCGCAGTCGATGACAATTGTTTCCGACTCCCTGATTCGGCGATTGGATGGCACTGCGTGAGGTAAGGCCGCGTTTGGCCCGGAAGCGACGATAGTCTCAAAAGCCAGGCCCTCCGCCCCCAAAGCAGTCATGTTTTCTTCCAGGTTGTGCGCCACTTCCTTTTCAGTGAGACCGGGTTTCATAAATTGAACAGTTTTTTCGAGGGCAGTCTCCGTTATACGCAGGGCTCGAACCATCTTTCTTATTTCAGTCAGATCTTTTATCAAACGAAGACTCTCCACCATCCCGGTTACGGAAATTGTCTCAACCCCCTTGAGCAACTCGGCCATCTTATTATAAACCGTTACTGTAACACGATCCCCTTCAAACCCGAGTCTGGCAGTCCTGCTTTTTCGAATCAGGCTGCCTAGGGTTCCGATTACATCGGACTGATAACGTATTATTTGGTAATCTTTGGCTTCCCTTGTTGCCTGAATTTCATAGCGGGAATCGGTCAGCAGATATTGATTTCTCAGGGTAATAAGCAGGCTGCCTGAGCTTTCGTTTAACTGGGGATCAGAAGCAGTGTAGCCTGAAAGATAATGTCTGTTTTCCGGACAGGTTATCCATAAAGCTGAGAGGCGGGCTTTTCTCATTGCGCTTCTTAGTCGTTTTAAGCGGTCCATGTAAGGTCTGGTCTTTTTCATATCCCTAATTTACCATATTTTGGGTTTTAATTTCCAGTTCGCTGAAAAAATATCGCAAATTTTTCTCTTTCCGGTCAATTGATCGCAGCAGGTCCGGGATGTTTGACAATCCTATTTCGCCTTATTAACCTTCCTTATAAATTCAAAATTGAGACAAGACACGGCGTTATGACTTTTCAAATACCTATAAAGAGTATAGAGTAGACTGGATGTGTCTCGCTAATTTTTTAATAAAAGAAACTTTGCCGGATAAGAGTTATAATAGTCTTGAAAATCATGGAGAAATAAACTATATATGATCTGAAAATTCATGGATTTGGACAAGATGATTATTAAACGTGCGAGGATCGTTTTGAAATTGGCTTTCAAACATAAGCTTCTTATCCTTTTTTTAATTTTGTCTCTGGGAACGGGCTGTGCTTCTGTCAGGTCAGCTTACCGAAATTACAAACAAAATCAGTCTGAAAGATACAATGACGCTTTGACACGGTGGACTGCACAGGCTCAGGTTTACCGCGGTTTCGAGACGGTATACCTGGCCACTGGTACTTATAAATCTCCCGCCTTTTGTAAGGCTTTCGTTAATAAATATGCCAAGGATTATCGCCTTGATTCAGCGGCCGCAGACAGGATGATGAGAGACGAACTCGCGAGGGCTAAGGACAGCTTTGAATTTATTTTAGCTGCCTCTGCCGGGGCAAGGAGTATTAATCTGGAGTCGCGGGATTCCCTGTGGCGTGTCTATCTCGATATTGAAGGCTTTAAACAACAATCGCCAATTGAGATACGAAATTTGAAAAAGGAGCGAGTTCGTTTGAAAGCATTTTATTCATATATCACGCCATGGGATGAGATCTATCGAATCAGGTTTCGTCGCTTTCCTTTACCCGAGTCCGTCAATAGTATTTGTTTGGTCCAAACCGGTGTTTTTGGTACAGCCAAATTGTTTTTTAAGCTAACGGATTAATTTTCCCCCGCTGGTTTTCTCCTGCCAGGGGAGATTATCGGGAGGTTCGGGACCATCACGGTCTTTGGTAATGAAATGTTTCATCAAGCAGCTCATCCGCAGGCTCGCCATGGTAGCGTCCTGGATATGTTGGTATTAGCGGATGAATCTGGCTTCTGTATTTCTGCATTATTATCAGGCAATGCTTAAACATAATGGAAATTAGGGCATCTTCGGTGCTCGTATGAAACTCAGCTTAAGGTAAAGAATAGCCTCGGAGCGTCAGTTGTGGGTGGAGGTTGCCGTATAATTCAGGCTCAAAGTTATCTATTCATGCAGATTGGCCAGATTTCGAAATTTATCTTTTTGTTAGTTGCTCTGTTATTGGTTCCGGTCACAGCCGGGGCTAAATTGCCTTCTGGGATGCCGGTGCGCAAGGTTCCGGCCGCATTAATTGATCCCGGTTCAGGGACAAACGGTTATGTTCTTGTGGTCGAGAAAGCCACCCAGCGGCTTTTTCTCTATGAGTATAAAAACAGTCTTTTTTTCCTTAAGGCTATTTTTCCTGTTTCTACCGGCGAAAGCATCGGGGACAAAATGAAGGAGGGAGACACTAAAACGCCGGAAGGCTTTTACATTTTTAACAAAAAATTTATCAAGAGAGAGCTGGCCGAAATATATGGCATTTTGGCATATCCCATGGATTACCCCAATTTTTGGGACAAGCGTTTAGGCAAGGCAGGCGACGGAATCTGGCTGCATGGCACTAATCGGGAATTGAAGCCCCGGGATTCAAACGGATGTATAGCCCTGAATAATATTGATATCCTTGCGCTGGAAGATATTATTCGGCTTCATGAAACCCCGATCATTGTTTATGATCAGATTGTATACAGGGATGTCAGGGAGAACAAGGAAGAAGCCAAACGAATAAGAAATTTTATCGCGGCCTGGAAACGAGCTTGGGAGCGAAAAGATTTCAGACGTTACCAATCATGCTACGCCAGTGATTTTCAAAACAATGCTGACCTGGATTATAAAGCCTGGATGGCGCATAAGGCGCGACTGAACAGGAAATATAAAAAAATTAAGATAGATATCAAACAACTTCGTATTTTTAAGCATCAGGGAATGATCGTGGCCACCTTCAAACAATATTATAAAGGCGATCGTTTCCTAAGTAACGGGAACAAACGGCTTTATCTTCGACCGCAAGGGAACGGCTATAAAATTGTAGCCGAGGTTTGGTCGCCTTTTCCTCCCAAGGAACCTAAAAAAACTTTGCCGCTCGTGGTTCGAAACGAGGTCATTCAGAAAGCTCGCTTGGCCAGGCGCCGGTCTGCTGCCATGGCATCTGCCTCCCAGGTTAAGGCTGATATTGAAAAAGAAAAAGTTCGTCTCTTTCTTGAGCGTTGGCTGACATATTGGCGCGAAAAAAACATAGACGGGTATATCAGCCGTTATCATCCCAATTTCCGTTTTCGAAACATGAATCTGGCCGGTTTTCGAAATTACAAAAGCCGCTTATTTAATAAATATAGGGAGATATTTATCGGGGTCAGGAAGCTTAATGTGAAAATCAATAAATCATACGCCCATGTTTCCTTTATCCAGGACTTCCGGACGAAACAGTATCAAGATCGCGGAATTAAAAAATTAATTCTGGTGAAATACAGAGGCGAATGGCGTATCAAAGAGGAGTCCTGGGATCAAATAAACGCAGGAGCGAAACCATAGCTACGGAGCAGCAGGGAAAAGAAAAATTTTATGTCATTTTTATGCGCGGTTTGGGCAAGGTTCACACCATGCGCGTTTCGGCACGCTATCTCCTTGTTTTCACTATTTTTTTATTATGTTTTATTGTTTTATCGGTCATTGTCATCAATAAATATATGGATCTTTTGATTGAGAATAAAACATTACATGAAACTAACGTTAGTCTTTCACGTCTTGTTAAACATTATAAATTGAAATCGCAGCTCGCCGCCCAGTATCAACTGCTGGTTGAAGAGCTGAATCAGGCTGAATCGAACAGGAGTTTAGCCCCAGGCAAAAAAAACACAACTGCCCTTGCAGCCTCCCGGTCTAAGATTTTGACTCCCAAAGCCCCGGTGGAAGTCAATGTTAGGCGAAGTAAAAAAGAGACGGCTGCCGCTAAGGACAA
Organism: uncultured Thermodesulfobacteriota bacterium; assembly: GCA_964629485.1. GTDB lineage: Bacteria > Desulfobacterota > Desulfarculia > Adiutricales > JAFDHD01 > JAFDHD01. The sequence goes on from CAZVRN010000062.1 coordinate 8,177, forward strand.
AAGACCGCCCGTCAGTGTCTCGGATCTGGTATTGCACCCTGATGAGTTGAATCACAGTATTAGTTTCAGTTTTAATCTCCGTAAGCTCAATGAAAAAATTGACCTTGTGTCTGGTTATTTGATTATTGTTCTGAAAAGCCGGCAGATCAACCCTCCAAGGCTCGTGGTATTTCCGTCTTCCATAAAAATCATAAATGGCGCACCGAGTAATTTTCGCCGCGGTCAGCAGTTCGCTATCAGGTATGGCAAGATGGTAAAAGGAGTGATCAAAAGAATAAAAAATCCCAAGTCTTTTAACACCGCCACCATCTTTGCCTATTCCTTTCAAGGAGAGTTGCTCCTGAAAAAAACAATTGTGGTATCCGATGTTGATAAAACTTCCTGAGAAACCATACCGCCTCGCTGGATTGCTGATAATTTTCTTGTTATCATTTCTTTTTTTTATTCCGCACGCCGAGGCCCGCCGCGAACACTTGGTTTATTATAAAGATACCCCTCAAGAACTGAATGTTTATAAAATTTATGGCCAGAAAAAGGGGCCGACTCTTATGATTATCGGAGGCATCCAGGGCAACGAGCCCGGGGGGTTCCTTTCTGCCGATCTCTATGCCGATTTTGGTTTGAAGCGGGGCAATCTGATTGTGGTTCCCAGGGCCAATTTTTATTCGATTCTTTTGTTTAAGCGCGGCGCCAACGGGGATATGAACCGGAAGTTTGGATCGGAAAGAAAAAATGATAATGATGCCCGCATTGTCACCATTTTGAAGAACCTTATAGCTGAAAGCGATTTTTTGCTGAACCTGCACGATGGTTGGGGCTTTTACCGTTCCCGTTATGTAAATAAGTTAGCCAATCCGATGCGCTACGGTCAGTCCATTATCGCGGACTGTGAGGAATATTTCTCCGTACCCCTGGGGCGCAAACTTTACTTGAAAAAGATGGCTCAACAGGTCATTGATGCTGTCAACGCCCAGATCGAAAATCCTAAGTATCATTTTCATTTCATGAACACACGCACCGGCGAAGATGATTCGCCCTATATTGAACAGCGTTTATCAGCCACCTATTACGCCCTGACCCGGCATGGAATTCCAGCTTTTGGCGTGGAGACTTCAAAGAATCTGCCTTCCGTTGAAATGAAAGTGCGTCATCATAATCTTGCCGTCAACGCCTTTATGAAAGTTTTTGGCCTGGAGCCGGAGCAGCCGCGAATTTATCTCAACCCGCCCAAGTTAAAATACCTCGTTATTTCGGTGAATAATCAGAGTCCAGTGGCTGTGGCTGATAATAAAGTTCTTTATCTCAATAAAAACGATACGATTGAGGTGGTGCATGTGGAAGCCAATTATGAAAGAGGGCTTTCAGTTGATGTTAAAGGAATCGGGACAATCAATGATTTCAGACAGCGCCTTGTCATCAGTAAGCCGACTATAATTGTAGCCCAGAAAGACCATATCAAGTTCGGCCGCGTCAGGTTGGCCCTGAATCCGGATAAGCGGCCCTCTGTACGAACTTCCTGGTCAGATGGTGGTGCGCCTCGGGTTTATTTTTTTATTTTCGAAGTCGAAGGCCGGAAGCGCCTTGTAGCGAACGGCGAATCTCTAGATGCCTTTGATGGAGACTTGATCAAGATTATTGATGTAATTACCGACAAAGGTCCGCTGCCCGCCGGATATTGTGTCAATTTCAAAGGTTTTGTTCCACATGGACATAAAAACACCGGAGAGGATAGGGGATTTGTGATTAACACGGCCCGAGATCTTCTGAAGCGATACAGCCTTTCCAGGACTAAGAAGGTTTATGCCGTGGTTGTCGAAAAAAATTCAAAAATTTCAGGCCGGGCGACCATTAACTTGAATAAGCCCAAACTGGAGTATATCATTTTACGTCAAAACAGCGGGCCGCGGCTTTGCATTTATAACGGAGAATCACTTCAGGTAAAACCTGGCGACCAGGTCCATGTCCTGGGGTTCAAGACGAACGGTGCCTCCGCCAGGACCCGGGTGAGCATAGAAGGCCGTGTTATCAAACAGAAAAATCCTGATGCTCTTCTTAGCTTCAAGACTTTAACCGGAGATATGAAAATAGTGATAACCAGAGAAGGCATCAGGTTGGGCAAAATCCACTTGGTTGCAGGCTGAATTGGTCTAGAATAATTTAAAGGCTTGAGAAGTTTTTCCTGCCTTCTGAATTTTTCTTGGTTTGTCGTTCAAAAGGGCCTCCTGATTTTAGGAAACATTAAAATGCCAACAGCAACCGTACTGACATTAGGTTGTAAGGTCAACCAATATGAATCCCGGGGCATGATTGAAACCCTGATCAGAGCGGGCTACAGCCTCGTGTCAGGGGATTGCGCCGCAGACCTGACTATAATTAACAGTTGCTCCGTGACGCGGAAGGCCGATTTTGAAACACGTGCTTTAATCAGGCGTGCCAATCGAGTCAACCCGGCTGGCAAGTGTATAATCACCGGATGTTACGCTCAGGTGCAGCCCGAGAAATTGATGCCTTTACCAGGAGTGGCTTTAGTCTTGGGTCAGGAATACAAACAGGATTTCCTGGGTTTTCTGGCTGAGACGGACCCACAATCCGGTCCGGTAGTCCATGTTTCTCCCTTAAGGTCTGACCTTGAGGTCCATTCTTTGGGTTTCCCCGGGTTTGACCGCACACGGGCCTTCTTTCGTATACAGGACGGCTGTTCGTCATGGTGCAGCTACTGTATTATACCGCAGACGCGGGGGCCAAGCCTGAGTATGCGCCCCGACAAGGTACTTGACGGTTTGGCATTTTATGAAAAAGGCGGTTATGCTGAGGTGGTTCTTTCAGGAATTCATCTTGGTCTTTGGGGTATGGACTTAACGCCACCCATTAATTTGGCCGGTCTCCTGGACCAAATTAAGACGCGGGCCTTTAAGCTCAGGCTTCGACTCAGCTCCGTTGAACCTTGTGAGGTGACCCCGGAACTGGTTCGGTCCATGCGCCGTTTTCCTCGATTCTGCCCGCACCTGCACCTGCCGCTTCAAAGTGGTGACGATGAAATACTCGCCCGTATGCGACGTCCTTATACCTCAGGGTATTTTAAAGACTTAGTTTTTTCTTTGGCCCGGGAATGGCCTGATATGTGCCTCGGGGCGGACGTCATGGTTGGGTTTCCGGGCGAGGATGAACGGTCCTTTGAAAAGACCCGGAATCTGATTTTGGAGTTGCCATTGGCTTATTTACATGTCTTCCCATACTCGGAACGGCCTGGTACCTTG
>CAZVRN010000063.1:0-11416 GCA_964629485.1 uncultured Thermodesulfobacteriota bacterium
GGCGTTTATCAGCGCGCGGGATGGCATAAAAGGGCTTCCGGGATTTTTCTTCATGTTCAGTCTTGTAATTTTCAGGCCCAAGGCGAGGTCCGTTTTAAGCTCATGCAGATCAAGGGCTGACCACTTGTAGTTCGAATAACCAGGCCGCGACCCGGTATATGTTTTGACAGAGGTAAAAAGGCCTTCATCTAGGAAAAATTTCCTGGCCGGAGAGACGATCTCCTCGGCTGGAATCCTAATAGTGACCCCTTTCGCCAGATCGGGAAATTCGCCGTTACTCTGGTATTTCCTTGAATCCAGGGCTGGAAGCAGGGTGATTTCAAGGCCGGTTTGAACCGCCGGGCAGGTGTTTTTCGGAAAAGCAGGGTGCCTGACCTGTGCCAGCGGCGCACAGGCAGTGAGCATAAAGATGATAGGGAGTATGAAAGAAAGAGCTTTCTTCAATTGGGAATCGCACTTCCTGGTCAGAAGAAGTGAATAAGATTTAAGATTATACCTCTTTTTCAAACCTCGGGCAGGATGGGGGAAAACGGATTTCACAGCTTGCAGCCCGAAGTCAGCCGGAAGCGGTTTTTTTCTGGGCATCAACAAATCTATGTCGGCGGCAAAGAGCAAACTTGGGGGCGATTTTTGTACTCGCCCCCGGAATCCCCGGGCTTATATACATCTTCATCCTGTTTAAAAAGGTCGGTTCAAAACAGCGGTCGCCCCTAATTCCTCTTCGATCTTCAAAAGACGGTTGTACTTGGCTATGCGCTCCGACCTGCTGACTGACCCGGTCTTGATCTGACCCGTGCCGGCGGCTACAGCCAGGTCGGCGATAAAGGTGTCCTCCGTCTCCCCGCTTCGATGTGAAATGACCGTGCTGAAGCCTGCCTGATACGCCATTTTAATGGTCTGAAGCGTTTCAGTCACGGTTCCGATCTGGTTGAGTTTGATCAATATCGAATTGGCCACGTTCTCTTCGACCCCCCGTTTCAACCGTTTCATATTTGTTACAAACAGGTCGTCCCCGACGATCTGAATCTTCTGGCCGAGTTTTTTGTTCATGCTGGCCCAGCCGGTCCAATCATCTTCATCAAGACCATCCTCAATGGAGCTGATAGGATATTTCTTGATCCATGTTTCATAGAACTCAATCATCTTGGCCGAGCTTCGAGCCGTCCCGTCGGATTTGTGAAAGACATATTTCTTCTTCTTTTTATCATAAAAAGAGCTGGCCGCCGGGTCCAGGCAGAGCACTACGTCTTTCCCGGCCTTATAACCGGCCGCCTTGATTGCGGCAAGGATAACCTCAATGGCTTCATCGTTGGACTTGAGATTCGGGGCAAAGCCGCCTTCATCACCCACTGCCGTGGACAGGCCTTTTTTATTCAGCACTTTTTTCAAGGCGTGAAAGATTTCGGCCCCGGCCCTCAAGGCCTCGGCAAACGTGTCGCCCACCAGAGGCATAATCATAAATTCCTGAATATCCACATTATTGCCTGCATGTTCTCCGCCATTAATTATGTTCATCATCGGCCTGGGCAGTTCACAGGCGCTTGCTCCCCCCAGGTAACGATAAAGGGGCAGGAAGCAGGCCTCGGCCGCCGCGCGCGCCACGGCCATGGAAACGCCCAAAATGGCGTTGGCCCCGAGCGATTCCTTGTTTTCGGTGCCATCCAGGTCAATCATCGTCTGATCGATCAGGACTTGATTGAGGCCGTTTAATCCCAATAGCTTGGGCGTGATAACCTGTTCCACGTTTTTTACTGCCTTGAGCACTCCCTTGCCATTGTACCTTTTTTTGTCCTGATCCCTCAGTTCCAAAGCCTCATGCACCCCGGTGGAAGCTCCCGAAGGCACGGCGGCCCTTCCGAAAGAGCCGTCTTCAAGCCAAACATCCACTTCAATGGTCGGGTTGCCTCTGGAATCTAAAATTTCCCTCGCTTTGATTTCAACTATTGCAAGCATTACGGCCTCCTTATCTAGAAAAATTATATAGAAATGAAAAACAGCACATTGAAACTAAATTATAATAAACCGGCCCTGTTTGACAATCTAATTCTATCGGTCCGCCCCTCATTTTATGAGATTTGAAAAAACCTGCCTCTGAGCACATGATTCGCATGAAAAAAACGGTCGAACACTTGGCCTTGGTTCTTATAAATCTTTATTTCCCGTTCTAGCGCTCCATCAGTATCCGGTCATCGTCGAGAGCTCTAATTTGAATCTGGGCCGGGGAATGCTCCGTGTCGATCAGGGCATAGGAAGGAGGAGCTCCCTTTTTGTCGCTGGTTTTGAGATGCCCGGGATTGACCCAGAGAATGCCTTCTCGTTCTTCAATAACCGGCAGGTGCGTGTGGCCGAAAAACACGATATCCGGTTTTTCTTCTTTGGCCCTTTCAACTGGATCCCCGTCTTCAGGACGATCATTCTTATGAGGCGTGTCAGTATGGGTCAGGAGAATTTTGAGGCCGCCGATTTCGGTGAGAATACGATTGGGAACGGCGGGATTCCGGTAGTAATCACTAAAGACGCCAGGCACCTGTTTAACCTCAAACCCGGCTTCGTGAAGCACATTGGCGTCATCGTAATCATCGCCCAGGTGAAAGACCCATTTGACCCCTGCGGCCGAAAGGCGCTCGCACAGGCGCCGGATATTATTCGTCTCTCTATGGCTGTCGCTTATGACCGCAAATAGCATGACCCCCTCCCCGGAAAATTAATTTATTCGGCCAAACATGAAACCGAAACTTGATTTTAATCTGGTTGAATCCAGGGCCCAAACTGTCAGCCCGGCCATATCTGTTTCATCATCCCGGATAGCCCGTCAGTCAGATTATTTTGCCTGGATTCAGGATATTATTTGGATCAAAGACTTTTTTGATGCCTCGCATCAAATTCAGTTCAGCTTCAGGTTTTAACTTTGAAAAAATTTCTTTTTTGGCGTAGCCCACACCATGTTCGCCGCTGCCGACACCGCCCAACCTGATGCTGATTTCTATCATCTCGTCAAAAATGCTTTCAGCCTTTTCCGGCCAGTCTTCCACCGCTATATCCGCTGGCTTGAATATTGCCGAATGAAGGTTTCCGTCAGCAATATGCGCCACCGTCGGGATGCCCGTTTTATACTTTTTCTCAAGTTTTTTTAATTCCTTCATCATTTCGGGCACCTTTGAAAAGGGAACCACAACATCGCTGGTAAAGTAGGTGTATGGATCGATTTCTCTCAGCGCCGGACCGAATTCTTCTCTGACCTTCCAAATGTTTTGTGAATCCCTTCGGCTTTCAGCTACAAAAACATCCAGGGCGCCGTTTTCAAGGCATATTTCACCGGTTTTTTCATAAAGAGTCTCGAGCTCTTCCGGGGATGCTCCGAAAAGTTGAATAATAAGGTAAGCTTCGGCCTTTTCGTTGTCTTGAAAGGGTATCTTGATTTCGTGGTATTTTGCTGACTCAAGGATACAGGTTCGATCCATGAATTCCACCGCTTCGGGCAGGATGCCACCGTTTACAATAACCTTCGATACAGCGTTAACGGCTGTTTCACTGTCGGCAAAGGGAACAAGGAGATCAATGGTTTTGCCGGGGTTTGACATCAGGTTGATGATAATTTTCGTGAAGATGCCCAGGGTGCCTTCCGATCCGATCATGAGATGGAGGAGGTTATAACCCCATGTGCTTTTCCTGTAGCGGCCGCCCAGTTCTATGACCTGTCCGTCAGGCAAGACCACCTCCAGACCTAAGATGTGGCGCTGGGTATTGCCGTATCTTATGACTTTACCGCCCCCCGCGTTTGTGGCCACATTACCGCCGATAAAGCTGCTTTCGGTGCTCATGGGATAGCCGACGTACATTAGCCCCTCTTCCTCCACCTTCCGGCAGAGTTCACTGGTAATAATCCCCGGCTCCACGATGGCCACCCTGTCCACCTTGTCTATCTCAAGGATCCTGTTCATTTTTTCCAGGGAGAGAACGATGCCCCCATACATGGCGGAAACAGCGGCGGCAAGACCAGTACCGGCTCCCCTTGGAGTGACCGGAATCATTTTTTCATTCGCCAGTTTCATGATTTTTGATACCTGTTCCGTAGATTCAGGTTTTACGACTACATCCGCCGTGGTATTGATTCGCAAAAGAAGGGCCATGATGTCATGCCCGTACTCCGCGAGCTTTTCTTGATCCTCATGGATAATATTTTTTTCTCCAACGATCTCTTTGAGCTGTTCCACAACCTCTTTAGTCACTGATCCATACCTTTGTTCCATCCTACTTCTTCTCCTCCTTGTTTTTTATTTTTTCAATTAAAAGAGGCACTACTTCGAATAAATCGCCAACAATGCCATAATCAGCAACATCAAAAATATTCGCGTCTATATCAGAGTTGATGGCCACAATTGTTTCAGATGAGGACATGCCGGCCAGGTGCTGCACCGCTCCCGAAATCCCGCAGGCGATATATAATTTGGGGCTGACCGTTTTACCGCTAAGACCTACCTGATGAGAATAAGGGACCCAGCCGAAATCTATGGCCCTCCTTGAGGCCCCGATGGAGCCGCCCAGCAGTTCAGCTAATTCATTAATGATTTGTAAATTTTTTATGTCTTGTATCCCCTTGCCGCAGGCAACGATTATTTCAGCATCCTGAATGGGAACCCCGATCATTTCTTCCCTGATGAAATCAATTCTTTTAACCCTGGAACTCAACAAGGCTTCGTCAAATTCTTTCACCACTACCTGGCCGCTTCTTGAGGTGTCCACCTCCAGCGGCCTTTTTGATTTGGGGCGCACGGTCGCCATCTGCGGCCGGAAGGAGGGAGTTTTAATAGTGGCCATGATGTTTCCGCCGACCGCTGGCCGCGTCTGTATAAGCAGCCTTTCCTTAAGGTCGATCTCTAATTCAGTGCAGTCCGCGGTCAGTCCTGTGCCGATTTTAACCGCGCATATCGGCATCACCGTTCGGCCCATGGTCGTGGCGGAGGCGATAAAGATTTCCGGTTTATATTCTTTAACAAGCGAGGTGAGTATTTCAGAGTAAGGATCAGCCCGGAAATGTTCCAGGGCGGGATTGTCTACCACGTAGACCTTGTCAGCCCCTCTGTAAATAAGCTCCTGCGCTTTGTCCTTGATGTCTCGACCCATGACGACACACGCAAGCCCCACTTGCAAATCGTTGGCCAGGCCTCGGCCCCAGGCCAGCATTTCATAGGAAACAGGGTGTATTTCGCCGTCTCTGATTTCACCGAGAGTCCAGACGCCTTTATAATCATCTAATTCCTGTCTCATGTTACCGCCTTTCAAATGATTGCTTTTTCCTCTAAGAATTCAATTAAACCGTTCACTGCTCCGTTTAAATCCTCTTGCGCCGAAAGAATTTTCCCTTTCCTGGCCACCTGGGGACGAAAAATCCGGACAACTCTGGTCGCCGAACCCTTGAGTCCGATTCGCGCGTTGTCGGCTTCAATATCTTCCGCGCTGAGCACGGGAATCTCTGTTTTTTTAGCCTTCATCTTTCCCGCAAAATTGGGCATTCTTGGATCGTTGATTTCCTTAATAACGCTCACGAGTGCGGGCATGGGAGCCTCAACTATTTCATGCCCCCCCTCAATGGCCCGCTGGGCAATGATTTTTTCAGGGGTTATTTCTTCAATTTTGCTGACATAGGTTAAAATCGGGAGCCCCAAGTAGGCCCCTATTTCGGGTCCAACCTGGCCTGTTTCGCCGTCAGTTGCCCGCTCCCCGCAGAGAATAAGGTCATAGTTGCCAGCGATTTTTTTGATCCCGGCGGACAGCGTGTAGGCCGTGGCCCAGGTGTCTGACCCGGCAAATTTTTTGTCAGACAGCAGATACCCTTGATCACACCCGAGTGCGATAGCGCTCCTGATCGCCTCCGCGGCCTTTTTGGGGCCCATCGAAAGGACGGTGATGTTGGTGGGGTTGTCCATTTTTTCTTTTATCCGGACCGCCTCTTCGACCGCGTAAAGATCAAGCGGGTTAACCTCGGACTCGACGCCCTCCCTGATCATTGTTCCGGTTTCTTCATCCATTTTGATATTTTCAGTTGCCGGGACCTGTTTCACAAGTACAATGATGTTCAAGGCTATCCTCCCATATTTAGAATTTTATTATATTTTTAAGCGCCACGCTGTTTGGCGGCGGTTTAGAGAGCCGGAAAGCCGGCTTCAGATTTTCATGCCACTTAGGCCAATTATTAACCGGCTTTTATGAGAAAAGCAAACCACAATCATTCTCGCCTCAAGTTTTTTTTCAAGACCCTTTTAGAACTTCGGCCTTTAGCTGAATTTTTTTATTTCTCCGGCCTGATGAATTGCATGGTTCCGTCCTGAACCACGGCCACCTTGGCTTCGCCCGGAAAATCCTTTTCCAGGATATCCAGAACCTGCGGCCAGGTCTTCACGATAACAGCGTCGTCAAAATGACATATCAGGTCAAGGCTGACAGGGTCAGGATTGGGAGCCATAACAATCAATTTTTTCATAATGTTGTGTATGACCCCCCTGGGCCGCGGACTGTAATGACGGCCGCCGTAGTTTTTCCCCCAACTGCGCATGACATAGTGAGGAACCTGACCTTCGGGCGCGTCGGAAATTAAAACCGCTGTTCCCTCACCCTGTTTCAGGAGCGTGAAAGCTAATAAAAGCGCAATGGCTGACTCGTTCGCTTTTCCATAGGAATTGCAGATTACCAGATCATAACCGCTGGAATGGGGAACCCCATAGTGCTCCTCGCCTTCTTTGGCCCCGGCAGCGTGCGTGTCGCGGAAAGGGCCGGCATAGAGGTTGGTGATCTGCCCCCGGCGGTTAATCATGCAGTCTATTTTAAAATTCAGCCCGACAGCGTCTCCGGCAGCGTCGCATTCGGCCCGCATGATGTTATTTTCAAAATTCCCCAGACCGACCCTGCTTCGGTCTCTGTAAAGTTGATTGTGAAACTGGTTTATCGTCTCTATCCCGGCTACGCCCGGCAAAATAATTTTGGCGCCGCCCCCGAATCCCACGTGCACGTGAGGCGTGATGCAGCCGATTCCGATCTTCAGGTCGCAGGCCATAAACTCGCGGTTATACCAGAGTTCCACCCCGGTGGGAGTCCGGCCCACAGGTATTGTGTTCTGGAAAGGATCGTGATTGTAAACCGCGTAATTTTCCACTACCTCGGCGCCTAATTTTTTTCGAGCGTTGATCATGTCGTAGGCGCCGTGTGCGCCCAGGGCCCAAATGAATCGAATTTGATCTTTGGACATGCCGGCTCCGTGCAAACAGTCAAGAACATGAGGGGCGACATCCTTGACCGGCGTCGGCCGGGTCATGTCGTCAAAAACAATCACGGCTTCTTTTTTCCCTTTTGCCAGTTCGTCTAAACCAGGTCCGTTTAAGGGCTTGTTTATTTTTTCTTTTATTTCTTCGGAAGTAAGAGCGGGCTTGTCAAAGCCCGGAGGGTTCAGGTTTGTTATTTCCCAGCGGTCAGGTAGCGTGAGGTCCCATTCTTTATTTTCATACCAAAGCCTGGAAGGAATTGAAACTTTTTGCATTAGATCCTCCTGTCTGTTAATAATGGCTTAAGCTATGCAGAAAATGACGTTAGCAATAACACAAGCGCAACTTAATATACCAGACGGTTCACAAAAGATGAACCATTAAGTTCACCATAAATAATAATGAAGCGGCGGCAAAATCTTACCTTTAAAATTTCTTGTTCCGGCGAGGCCCTAATAGGTGTATTATTGAGCCATGAATACTTGCGGTTCCAAATTAAAGGGAAAATAAATACTTGACAGCAACTCATATTCAGTTAATCTTTAAAGGTTAACTACCTAGGGTTACTCGATTAATCGACAAAAGGAGTTTCTTAATGGGAAAAAACGATGAAAGAAAAGTCTTTAAAGGGGCGAGTAAGTATGTTCTTGACAGTGAGCTAGCCAAAATTGTCAATATTTCTATGGCTTTGGAGATGCCACTTCTGCTCAAAGGAGAACCGGGCACAGGCAAAACCACTCTGGCGTATGCTATCGCCGAGAGCCTCAATATGCCTCTTATCGTGCTGAACGTTAAATCGAACATGAAGCTTGTTGACGCTCTTTATCAGTACGATACCCTCACCCGGCTCAATGACAGCCGCTTCGGTGATACAAGCCGTGACGTCAGTAATATTGAAGAATATATCCGCATGGGGAAAATCGGCCAGGCCTTTGTCAGTGATGAGCGGGTGGTCCTGCTCATAGACGAGATCGATAAGGCCGACACCGATTTTCAGGATGATATGCTGGATGTCTTGGATCAGATGGAGTTTGACATCATCGAGATTGACAAGACCATCAGCGCTGTCTACAGACCCGTTATTATTATTACCTCCAACGCCAAGAAGGATCTCTCAGACCCGTTTCTGGGACGGTGTAATTTTCATCACATCGCCTTCCCCACGCCAGAGTTAATGCGGGTAATACTAGGTGTGCATTTTCCGGACCTTGAACAGGAGCTGGCTGAAGCGGCCATCAAGACCTTTTATCGGTTAAGGGAAATCGAAGGCGTGGAAAAAAAGCCGGCTACAAGGGAGTTGATCAACTGGATTCGGGCCCTGAAAGCGGACCCGGATTTTAAGACGGATGAAATCGACAAGGTTCCGTTTTTAGGCGTGCTTTACAAGAAGAGTCAGGATTACCAGATAGCTGAAATGCAGATCCGCGGAAGGCATGTTCAGAGGGTAAGCCGCTTGAGGTAATTCTTATGTTTATTGGCTTTTTCTACGAGCTGCGAGAGGTTGGAGTGCCCGTGACACCTACCTCTTTTTTACGGTTGCATCAGGCCCTTCAAGGCGGGTACATCACCAGCCTGGAAGATTTTTATATCGCCGCCAGGGCCATCCTGGTTAAAAGCGAACGCTTTTTTGACCTCTATGATCAGATATTCGCTCATTATTTTCACGGCGTTGAGTTGCCGGATCTTGAGGGGATTGACCTGGAGGCCGCGGCTCGAGCCTTGCTGGATGAATGGCTAAAAGATCCGGATAGTCTGGCTGAAATCCTGGATGCCGATCCAGATGAATTGAAAAAGCTCACGCCGGAGGAATTACTACAGTACTTTTTGGATCGCCTGCGCGAGCAAACCAAGGCTCACCACGGCGGCAATAAATGGATCGGCACGCGGGGTACCTCTCCGGTCGGCCATTCCGGTGAACATCCAGAGGGGATGAGGGTTGGCGGTGCTGCGGGCAACTTCTCCGCGGTTAAGGTCGCCATGGATCGTCGATACAAGGATTATTCCATCGGCGGCCTTTTGACCAAACCGCAGATTGGCGAGGCTTTGAAAAGACTTCGTAATATGATTCCGACCGGGCCCATGGACGAAGTGAACGTGGATGAAACGATTCGTGAGACCATAAGGAATGGCGGTGAAATTGAAATTATTTTTGACCGCAGGCTAAAAGATCGCCTCAAAGTCATCCTGATGATTGATAACGGCGGCTGGTCCATGGAACCCTATGTTGATATCGTCCAGACACTGTTCGATTATGCCCAAAGCCAATTTAAAGAAGTCAAAACTTACTATTTTCACAATACCATTTACGATCATGTCTGGGAAGATCCCCCCCGCATAAGAAAACCCGTAAAAGTTCTCGATTTCTCCCGTTTTGACCCTGAAACCCGTTTGATTGTCCTCGGGGATGCCAGCATGGCCCCTTATGAGCTGCTCGCGTCGGATGGCTCAATTCATATTGAGGAACGGAGCGGGCGGCCCAGCCTGGAGCAACTGCGTTTTCTGGTAGAATGCTTTCCCCACTCCATGTGGCTGAACCCGGTGCGGAGCGACCGGTGGCAATGGACCCGGACTATTGGCGAGATCGCCGCCATTTTTCCGATGTTTGAATTATCCCTGGATGGGCTTGAGCAGGGCGTGACTCATCTGATGAGCAAGAATTAAAAAGTTCTGGCATTGGTTTCTTGTTCTTGCGGCATCGAGACAGCGGAACAACTTTGTTTTTTAGAGGCTGTTTCAAAATTGCCGGGTTTCAGGAGGCTTGGACGTCATTGTTTTCTTTAAGACCTTTCCGACCCCAGGTGGCGGCAAGGTAGCCTTGCGAAACAGATTTGTTGATAATTGAGAGGGCATACTCCCAGAGAGCCTCCGAACCTTCGCTAATACAAGCATTGCGATTTATGACCTGTTCCCGGGTGATGCCGTGTTCCTGCCAGCTTTTGCCTTCGGTATAATAGTTATGGAGCAGCGGCATGAGCCGGTCCAGAGCAGCCGCGAACTTTGCCTCCGGAGTGACATGCGCTTCGTATTCCTCCCAAAGCGCAAACATCTCATGAGCTTGATCTTCAGGCAACAAACCAAAAATTCTGTCCGCCGCCTTTTTCTCCCTTTCCATCTGGCTCAGCAAGCCGGTGTCATCGTAACAGTAAGTGTCCCCGGCGTCGATCTCCACGATGTCGTGAACCAGGAGTATTTTAACGACATGAACCAGGTTAATCTCGTTATCCGCGTATTCTGACAGGACTAGGGCCATCATGGCCACGTGCCAGCTATGCTCTGCGGAATTTTCTCTCTGTTTACCGTTTATGAGGTAGGACTGCCGAAGCACGCTTTTCAGCTTGTCAATTTCAACTAAAAATTTCATTTGGGTATTAAGGCGGGAATTCACGGCATTGGCCCTTTCCTGACTGTGAATAGTAAGTCGGTAGTTTTTAGTCAAGCTTAGCCTTCAAACCATGTAACTTGATCTTTTTGTGAAGGCTTGTCCGATCGAGGCCGATAGACTCTGCAGTTTGCGTCACGTTCCCTTTATTTTCAGCCAGCCTTGCTTTAATAAATTCTTTTTCAATTCTGGCTTTGGCCTCTTTGAGCGTCGGGGCGCTTAAAATGTCATAAAGTGTGGTTTTGTGGTCAGTATGAAAAACCGGGGCTGTGGCGAGAGTGGCTGATTCGATTACCGGGCCCGGTGTCATGATAACCAACCGTTCCACATAATTTTTTAATTCGCGAACATTACCCGGCCAGTCCCGGGCGATCAGGGCCTCCAATGCTTGCTGGCTGATGGTTTTCAACTCCGTGTTGTTTTCTTTGGAAAATTCTTCTAAAAAATCCTGAACCAAAAGCGGTATATCTTCCTTTCGTTCTTTCAAGGGCGGAACATGAATCGGAATGACATTAAGCCGGTAGTAAAGGTCTTCACGGAAATTACCCTTGGCAATCTCTTTCTCAAGCTGCTTATTGGTCGCGGCGATTACCCGCACATCAACCCGAATGGTTTTTGTCCCCCCCACGCGCTGAAGGGTTTGTTCCTGAAGAATACGGAGGATTTTAGACTGTGTCTTCAGGCTCATATCCCCGATTTCATCCAGGAAAAGAGTGCCATGGTTGGCCAGGTCGAATCGGCCCCTTCTGGATTGATCCGCTCCGGTGAAGGCGCCCTTTTC
>CAZVRN010000064.1:0-11409 GCA_964629485.1 uncultured Thermodesulfobacteriota bacterium
ATTTTGTCAATGGTTGTCGCAAAAAACAGGTAAGAAATTCAGGCTGCCGTTTGAAGCCGAGTGGGAGAAGGCTGCCCGGGGCGGTATGGAACACATGCGGTACCCCTGGGGAAATGATCCGCCCGACGGGAGAGCCCAGTTTCATCAGCAGTGGGTTGACCCCCGTCATACATTGAGTTCCGTGGATTCATACCCCCCCAATCCATATGGACTGAATGATATGGTTGGCAATGTCTGGGAGTGGTGCGCTGACTGGTATGATAGTGATTACTACAAGAATTCTCCTCAACGAAACCCAAAAGGTCCGGAAACCGGTCGCATGAAGGTCATGCGAGGCGGATCATGGGGGTGCCTGGATATTCAAATCAGGTGCGGCATCAGATTGGGGGAATGGCCGGAATCGCAAAGTTCGGGAACCGGATTTCGTCTGGCGCGGTGGCCCTGACCGTGGATCACGCCAGCCAAGTGCGTTAAAAGACTCTCGGATGAACCCCGGCTATTTCCGATTAAGACCTTTTAAGAGCTCTGCGATTATACTTCGAGATATTTTTCCCTCATCTCCGGGTGATTATCAAGTTCTTGCACAGACCCCGAAAAGCCGATATGGGCCTTGCCCATGAGATAGATACGATTTGCCAGCGACATGGCCACCTTGAGGTTGTGTTCCACTAAAAGGATCGGCACGCCGGCCTTGTTAATTTCTTCCAGCACGTCCCTGACCTCCTGGACCAGGAGTGGAGCAAGTCCTTCCGTGGGTTCGTCCACCAGAAGGAGTTCGGGGTTCCCCATCAGGGACCGGCCGATGGCCAGCATCTGCTGTTCACCGCCGGAAAGAAAGCGGCCTTTTTGCTTGGCCCTTTCTTTCAGTTTCGGGAAATGGTGAAAAACCCGATCCACGGTCCAAACGTTAGGATCGTCGGAGTTATGAATCTTGCCGCCCTTGATCCCTATGGCCAGGTTGTCCACCACCGACAAGTTTGGGAAAATCCGCCTTTCCTCAGGCACGTAAGCAATACCTGCCCTGGCTATCTGGTAAGGGCGGTGGCCGGTCAGGTCCTTGCCTTTGAAGATGACTTTCCCCGATTTTGGCTTGACCAGGCCCATGATGCTTTTTAAAGTCGTGCTCTTGCCCATGCCGTTACGGCCCAGGAGGCAAACAATCTCACCTTCATTGACCGTCAAGGAAACACCGCTTAAAACATGACTGGCGCCATAGTATGTATTAAGGTCCTCAACTTCAAGGAACATCCTCATACCTCCACATTACCAAGATAAGCATCTTTGACTTCCTGATTATTTTTGATCTCCTCGGGTTTGCCCGTAGCCAGGATCGCTCCATAGTGCAGAACCGTAATGCGGTCCGCCAGCGAAAAAATCACTTCCATGTCGTGCTCGATGATAACCATGGTCCTGTTTTCAGTCAATTGCCTGATCAACTCGACCGCGTTACGGGTTTCATCTTTTGACATGCCGGCCGTGGGTTCGTCAAGCATGACCAGGTCCGGGTTGGTGGACATGGCCATGCTCACTTCCAGGGAGCGATGCTTGCCGTAAGACAGGTCACTGGCAGGTATGTCTCGTTCGCCAATCAAATTAATTCGTTTGAGGACTTCTTCCGTCTCTTCCGTAACAGCCTGCATCTTGTCCACCCGGCGGAACATATTGAAGCGAATGCCTCTCCTGGACAAGATCCCCATACGGATATTTTGGAAGGCCGTCTGTTTGTCAAAGGTGCTGGTAATCTGGAATGAACGGCCCATGCCGAGACGCGCCAGGCGGAAAGGCGGCTTCCCGGTAATATCTTTCCCCTTGAAAAAAACCTTTCCCTGGGACGGCTTATAGGTCCCGGTGATAAGGTTAAAAAGAGTCGTTTTACCGGCGCCGTTCGGCCCGATGATGGCGTGCCGTTCACCTTCCTCTATTTCAAGGTTGACATCGAACAGTACTTTCAACCCGCTGAAGTCGTGATACAGCCCTTTTGTTTCTAAGATATTCATGAAATTTCCTTTCCAGTCTCCCGAAAGGAGGGTTTAGATAACCATTTTTCTTTTAGATATGCCAAAAACCCGGCAAATCCCCCGGGAGCGTACATGACAACCAGGATGAAAACCAGGCCGGTGACCAATTCAACGCGCTCCGTGTACCTGATTATCAATTCGTCGAGAATGGTAAGCAGGGCGGAGCCATAGATCGGTCCGAAAAAACTTCCGATTCCGCCGATAAAGGCCATCATGAGGGGGAAGAAGGACATGTAGATGACGAGAACGCCATCGGTGGAAACCAGATCCTGGAGAAGCGCATAATAAGCGCCGGCAATCCCTGCAAAAAAACCCGAGATGAGGAAAATGACAGCCTTGCTGGGCTGGACCCTGAATCCCAGGTAATCAACCCGGAGGTCATTATCACGGATACCGATTATAATGCTCCCGTAAGGGGTTTTTGTTAGAAACCAGAGAAGAAAGATACAAAGTCCCACCACAATGATAGTGAAATAATAGAAATTCGTAGAGTTGGTCATGTCAATGGAAATAATTCCCGGGATGTGAAACGAGGGTATAGGGAATCCTCCGACTCCATCTTCTCCGCCGGTGATATTTCTGAATTTCAGGCAGATGACATACATAAGCTGGCCAAAGGCAAGGGTCAGCATGGCAAAGGCGGTGCCGCTCACCCTGACCAGGAGCGGGCTGGTAATCATGGCCAGAATAAGTGCTGTAAATCCGCCGATTAAGACCGCCGGTATCAGGGGCAGGTTCGGTATATGTGTCAGGGCTATGGCCGTGGCATAGGCCCCGCCGCCAAAGAACAGGGCATGGCCGAAGCTGAGCAGCCCGGTATAGCCTAAGAGCAGGTTAAGGCTGATAGCGTAAAGAGCAAAAATAGCGAACAATACGATGACGTTGGTATAATAAATGTCGAGAACGTGCGGAGCAACGGCTAAAATGACCAGTATGGCCACCCAGAGAATCAATAAATATAACTTTCTGCTCATTCTCTTTCTCCGAAGAAACCGGTTGGTTTAAATGCCAATACAACGGCCATGAAGGTGAACATTAAAACGGGCGCAAGCTTGGGTATGAACTGAATACCAAAGGAATTTAATTCCCCTAAACTCAGGGAAACAAGGAAAGCTCCCAGGAGGCTTCCGAATCCCCCGGTGACAATCACCACAAAGGCGTCCATGCCTATCTGGTCGGCCATTCCCGGAAAAACCGTTAATATGGGAGTAATGATAACTCCGGCCAGGCCGGCCAGCCAGGTGCCGATACCAAAAACAAGCATAAAAAGAAAAGGTACGTTGACCCCTAATGCGTTGACCATGTCGGCATCCGAAACAGCGGCCCGCACGAGCATGCCCAGCCTTGTTTTAAACAGGATTAAAGCCATGAATATCAAAATTAAAACCGAAAATCCAATTACGAAAATCCGGTAGATCGGGTATTTTAAACCAGAAAGATTAATAAATCCTGACAGGGAATGGGGAACAGCGACCATTAAAGGTTCGGTCCCCCAGAAGGCCTTGACCCCTTCTAAGATAATAAGCGAGATCCCGACAGTAAGTAACAATTCAGGGATATGCCCGGCAGCGTGTACTTTTCGAAGGAGAAACCTCTCGCATAAAATTCCGAAGAATGCCGTGATGAGCGGGGCCAGGAGCAAAGCCAGCCAGAAATTTCCGGTGAGTTTTAAAAACGAATAACACAAATAAGCCGATAGCATGAAGAAAGAAGCATGGGCAATGTTCAGAATTCCCATCATGCCGAAGATCAGGGTTAAACCCGATGCTACCAGGAAAAGAAGCATTCCGTATGCCAGCCCGTGAATAGCCTGAGCAACATACATCGCCACGGTTGGACTCATTTAGTTGTCCTCCTTAAATCTTTTAGTACCCAGATGCAAGTTATTTATTGGTCCGCCTGCATCAAGTGCAGGCGGACCATGGCGGGTTTTTCTGTTATGGTGACTTTACTGCCTGCTCGCTCTTCCTTTCAGCTTCGGGTCCAGAGTCGGCATACAATATTTTGCCGGGATAGTAACGATCTTACCGACGCTGGAACAACCCTTGAACCAGTAGTAGGGCGGAATGGTCATGGAAATTTTTTGTTGCTCGGGCGGGACATATTCTGAGACATAAAGATCCCTGACATTGGTGTGGTCATCGGCTCTCATTTTAAAGGTGTTGATAAGCGTTTTATACTCATCACCTTCCCAGACCTTTATGATTTTCTCCGGGTCTACGCTGCCTGCTCTCTCAAGGACACTCATGAACCAATAAGTGGTGAAGATACACTCGCCAATAGTTCCACTCGGTATTTTGTAAAGCCAGGTATTATAGGGTTTTCCCCACTTGTTCTTCCACAGATCGTTCCAGGCTTTATAATACTTGACGCGAGCGGGAGATTTAAGGTCCATCATAAAATGATTGATATTGACCAGGCCTTTTGTCTTTTCAACGCCAACGGCGTGAAGCGCGTTCGGTTCGTCAACAAAGATATTGAGAATGGGAAGATCAACACCCATGTCGCGGCAAGCCTTGAGGAGGTTGCCGCCGTCCGGGAGCCAGTCACCGGTAAAAATAACCTCGGCTCCGGAGGCTTTTATCTTGGTCACGTAGGGAGCGAAGTCCTTGGCGAAGAGCGGGTGGTAATCTTCTCCGACGATCTGGGCCGCCGGAAAATACTTTTTCAACCCTTTTTTAAATTCATCCGCCAGCGAGTGGCCGAAAGAATAATCCTGGCAGAGAATATAAAATTTCTTTTCCTTGTTTCGCTGGGCGTAATAATAGGCCCCAGCCTGGCTAAGCCCGCTGGTCCGGCTGAAGGTCTGGAAGGTGTACCGGTTGAAGTGTTTGGCGTCCATGAGATAGTCAGAGCAGGACAGGGAGTTTTGATAAATAACTTTATATCTCTTGGCACCCTGTGAAATGATGGCGGAAAGGTGGCTGCCCGAGGTGCCCCATAAAAAATCAACCTTGTCCTGCAGAATAAGCCGTTCAACCGCTTTCTTGGTATCAGCCGGCTTGCCCTTGGTGTCTCCCTTGACGAAGACAATTTTCTTCATCTTTCCATCAACAAATATGCCGCCCCGCTTGTTGATGTCATGGGCCACGAAATTACACGAGTTCCAGAATAGTTCACCATTTCCGGCGCCAGCCCCGGAGAAGGGCTGCAATAGTCCGATTTTAATCACGTCACCCTTGTATATGATGGGGTTGTTCGGATCATAATCAGACATGTCTGACATTTTGTTAACGTCAAAAGCGGCTCCCCCCGCTTGTACCTGGGGCAGGCCAATTATAAGTACACTGAAAAGAAAAACGATCATTAAAAGTAA
The DNA here is from genome assembly GCA_964629485.1 of uncultured Thermodesulfobacteriota bacterium. Classification (GTDB taxonomy): domain Bacteria; phylum Desulfobacterota; class Desulfarculia; order Adiutricales; family JAFDHD01; genus JAFDHD01. Next base: position 5,335 of record CAZVRN010000064.1, read on the forward strand.
TATTTTAGTACATTTCATTTTTTTCCTCCTTTGAAAAAAATTAGCCTGTTAAGTGTAAACCTGAAAAATTGCCTTTTCGGGCCGCTTCGCTTTACCTCCTTTCTGAAATGAACGGGTATAAAGTTGTAAAATGGAACTCTTTACCTTGACCCTGAATATAAGCAGTTGATTTGTCGTCAAAATTAATGAAATCTTTGCCATAAGTGATTAAATAAAATAAAATTTATGGGAATTTTAAACCATAGTGGTTGTTCGAAGTGTAGAGCCTGGGAAAAATTTTTCTCAGGGGAACAATCACGATTTTTATTATTCACTCAATCAAGGTTACCCCAGCTTTTCAAATGAGAAAATAATTAAGCCATATAATTAAACCCAATGCCTCTGGTCGCGCGGGCCAAGATATTTTTATTAGTGTAATTTTTTATCAGAGAAACTGGTGCGATTATAGAAAACTAAAGTAAGGGTGTCAAGCAGGAAAATAAAAAAATGAGACAATACGGGATTTTTTAAGATCTCTGTCCTTTAGCCGGACCCCTTGTCAGGCTATAAATCTAATTCCTTAATATATTAATAATATTCCTACTTGTTATTTTTTCACTTTCCGCAATTTCAATAAAATTGTCGGTTCTTAAAATGTCTCTCGGAGAAACTGGCGCAAATCAGGCATTTTACTGGTCGGCAAGGCCAGGAAAGGCCTTCCGTCAGAAGGGAAAATGTGTTAATAATTCGGGCATGTTTAGTTCAGCCAAGCCAATCAATTATGAGGAAGTTTATGAGGATCTGGTAAAAAAACTGGCCCAAGCCGACTACAGGCATGCCCTGGTTCACCTTGGAGCGTGCGAGGCCGGTGATTCTGTTACCATGGAGGTTTTTGGACGAACCTGCTACATCGGGCCTCAGGGGGTCAGGGCGACGGACGGCGAACGTCTTGATTTTACTGTTCGGATCGTGACGGCCCACTATCTGCTTCGGGCCGGCCGGGGAGACCTGGCCGGGGAATGGCGTTCCTACAGGGATTTCAAAGACGGGGCCTTTTTTCATGGTGCTTTCAGCCAGACATCAGAGCAGCGAATAGCGCGCATTTTTACAGGCCGGATTGCAGATTTGAAAATCGCATCGGAAAAATTGGGAGGAGAAGCTTTGGACGAAGACTTGGGCGGCGACTTCAGCATACGTTTTACGGCCTTGCCCCGGATACCACTAGCCCTGGTTTTCTACGACGCGGATGATGATTTTCCTGCTTCAGCTAAAATCCTGTTTGACGCCTCGGCACCCCTTTTTTTGGATATGGAATGCCTGGCCGTTCTTGGCACCATTTTAGCCGATAAGCTTCACCAAGGCCCTGAGTAACTTTTTGAGATGGCTTCTAAATGCGAACTGGCATTAATTTAAATTTCAGACGAGGTTAAAATGACAAAACGTGTCGGCTTGATCGGAGGTACCGTTTTTTACCACAATAATTTTTTTAAAGAGGCTGAACAGACGAAGGTCGACACCATTTACGGCCAGGTCCAGGTCGCATTAAGCGACCAATTCGTTTACACGGCGCGCCATGGCACTGACAGAAGGCATCACATCCTGCCGCACGAGATCAATCACCCGGCCAACTTAGCCGCCATGAAGGCCTTGGAGGTGACAGAGGTTATTGGAATCAATTCAACGGGAAGCCTTACACATTATCTCCCCCCGGGCACAGTAGTTTTGCCGCACGATTATATCTGCCTTTCCAATATCCCCACTGCGGCCATGAATGAAGCCCTGCATATTATTCCCGAGTTGAGTCGGGAAGTACGGCGAAAATTAATAATAGCAGCTAAAAAGGCCGGGGTGAAGCTGGTTGATCAGGGAGTATACTGGCAAACCGCCGGCCCCAGGCTGGAAACCAGGGCGGAAATCCGTCTGATGGCCAATTATGCGGAATTGGTGGGGATGACCATGGCCGGTGAAGCCACCGTGGCCCAGGAACTCGGGCTCCAGTACGCTTCCCTTTGCTCCGTGGACAACTACGCGCACGGCCTTACAGCAAGCCCGCTGTCCCAGGAGGAGATTCAGGCCAACGCCACGGCTAACGCCGGGAAGATTTTTAACATCATCGAAGCCTATTTGAGATCTCTGACATAAAACCGGTTGAAATGTTCAGCCGGAAAAACAGGCCATGAATTGCTTTTTATAATTTTTACAAGTTTTTATGTATAATTTTCAGGAAAAAAAGTTGACAAAAAAATTAACTCGGCATAACTCTAATAAATTAGGCTTGGCAGATACTATTCCTGGCTGGTCGTGGGAGGGAAAAGATGTCAACTGACCAGAAACAAAAAAAAGAAAATCCAAAATCCGCGCAAACGAAAAAAAAGATTATCAATGCCGCAAGCAAACTTTTTGAAAAAAAAGGCCTTTACCAGACCTCAGTGGGGGAAATAGCTGAGCTGGCCGGTGTCAGCGTGCCTGAGGCCTATAAATATGTTCGGCGGAAGTCAGAAATAATGCTCCTCATCATGGAAGATTTCGCCAACCAGTTCAACAAGAGAATCATGCCTGAAATCGAATACCTGGATGATCCGAAGGAGCAACTATATCGTGCTATGAAAATGTTCTATGCCATTGTGGCTGAAAATGCGGCTCAGACCTTTTTACTGTACCGGGAATCCATCACCCTGGATAAAAAAGGCAAGGCCAGGATCATGGAGGCGGAACTGGCTTATGTCAAAATCTTTCGCGATATCCTTGAAGAAGGTATCAGGCAAGGGATTTTCAAACCGCACGACACTGAACTGATCGCTTACAATACTGTACTGCTTGGGCACGCCTGGGTGCTTAAAAGGTGGCATTTCAATAAACTTTATGAACTGGAAGAATATATTGATCTGCAATACCAATTCATTCTTCGCGCCGTAACCTTATAATGCCCGATCACCACCATGGCTGGCATCATTTCCATAACGGGCTTTACTGAAGTGGGTTTTGATAAGCAAAGAAGCCGCTACTGGCGGGTTGACATCTTGCCACGAGGCAATATAATTAAATAGAAAAATGAAAGGCACATGATAAGGAGTAATCTCCATGCCAATTTATGAATATGAATGTAATGAGTGCGGAAACGTTTTTGAAGAGATTGTATTTGGTTCGGAAGAAAGCGTCACCTGTCCCAAATGTAAATGCGGGAGCGTTAAAAAGCTCATGTCCGCACCGTCTGCCATAGATTCCGCCAACGGTTTGATGAGTAGTCTGGGCAGCGCCTCGAATGCAGGCGGCAGCTGCGGCTCTGGAGGTTTTTCCTGAGCTTCATAATTGCGGTGGAGTATCCACCGTTTCATTATGTTTACCTTTACCCATGCTTTTGGCTAAAAGGCTGATCTGTGCCATTAAAAGACCCGGGCCGCATAAATGGTTCGGGTTTTTTCAGGTTTCTGCCATGCAGAGGTCTCCTGGTATAAATTCATTTCTTATCCCAATAAAAAAGGGCATTTCATTAATGTATCTAATGAAGTGCCCTTCTGGTTCCTGATCAGTAAGTTACACTACCGTGACATTTACCGCGTTCAGGCCTTTTTTGCCTTGCTCTACGTCAAAGGTAACTTTATCGCCTTCATTGAGGGATTTGAAGCCGGTGGCATTTATACCTGAATGATGAACAAATATATCCGTTCCGTCTTCCTGCTCAATGAAGCCATAGCCTTTTTGCTCGTTAAACCATTTTACGCTTCCAGTAGCCATAGTAACATCCTCCTTTCAAAAAAATTCTTCTGTTTCCAAACTTCAGGATGTCACTTATGGCACTCAGTTACTTCCTTCAGAACGAAACAAAACAACCACCCATAAAGCCAAGCCTTTATGGATTGTGGCCAATATAAGCTTTTGTTTCGTAAAAATCAAGGATTATTGATAAGAATCCCACGTAAAAAACCATTCTCCCGTAGCCCGGTTCCATGGGCCTGGTCCCAGAATGCCATGCCTGCCACCAATATCGTCAAAACCCGAGTCACAGGTAATATGAGGCCTTGGCAAAATAAGCGCTTTGTTTTAGATCACGGAAGGTGAAAAATAAACGCACGGCATATATTAAATATTTTGAAAAATTAATTTTTCGTGCGACAATAAATTAGGGTGAACAAAGTTTTTTTAAGACGGCTTCTAAAATAATAGCCTGGATTGTCTATAAAATCATATAAAGTGAGATCTCTTAAAAACCAGTAATTTTGTTTAAATTGCGGAATTTGACCATGAGTTCGGCTAAAAGACGAAGTTTTTAAGAGACCTCAAAGCGAGGAGCAGATTATGGGAATGACTATGGCCGAAAAAGTCTTGGCGCGAGCTTCAGGCAAGGATCAGGTGGAGGCAGGCCAGTACGTAACCGCCAAGGTTGACCGTATGATGTGCCACGACTCTTTTCCGGTCTGTGCCATCGCGCTGAAAAGGATGGGTATAAACGAGTTCTATGATCCTGACCGCGTCGTGGTTATTATTGACCACTACTTTCCGGCGCCGACCGTAAGAATGGCTCAGGCGCAGAGCATAAGTCGCCAACTGGCCGAAGAGTTTGGGGTTAAAAACCATCTCGGATACGCGGGCATATGCCATCAGGTCATGTGCGAGGAGGGCTTTGTCCGGCCCGGACACCTTATCCTTGGCACTGATTCTCACACCACAACTTATGGGGCTTTTGGAGCGGCAAGCACCGGGATCGGGACCACGGAAATGAATTATGTTCTGGCCACGGGTGAACTCTGGATGCTGGTCCCTGAAACTATTCGCTTTGATCTTAAAGGAAACGCCGGGCCGGGCCTGATGTCCAAGGATATCGTTCTTCACGTTGCCGGCAACTTCGGAACTGAAGTTGCTCAATATAAAGCTATCGAGTTTTTAGGTCCGGTTGCCAGCCGCATGAGCCTGGCCGGTCGTATGACCCTTTCCAACATGGGCGTGGAGCTGGGCGCCAAGTTCGCTTTTTTTGAGGCGGACAAGAAGACCATAGACTTTTTAAAAGGCAGGGTAAGTGAGCAGATAAAGCCCTTTGGCCCAGACAAGGACGCCGCTTATGAGGCCGTGCACACGGTTGATATCTCGGATTTGGAGCCTACAGTCTCTCTGCCCCATAACCCTGGGAACACCAGGCCTGTATCCGAAATGAAGGACGTCAAGGTGGACCAGGCCTTCCTGGGCTCGTGTACGAATGGTCGCTTGGAAGATTTAGAAGTTGCCAGCAAGATACTAAAGGGCCATAAGGTAAATTCAAAGACCAGACTTTTGGTGACACCTGCTTCGCATAAAATTCTTTTAGAGGCGGACAAGGCCGGTTATATCCAGACCTTGCTTGAGGCTGGCGCCCACATTACCCCCACGGGCTGCGGACCATGCCCTGGCGGCCATATGGGCCTTATCGCTGCGGGTGAGGCTTGTATTTCATCCACGAACCGGAATTTCAAGGGGCGCATGGGCTCACCCGAATCAGAAGTCTATCTCGGGTCACCGGCTACTGTAGCCGCTTCGGCCATAGAGGGCCGTATCACCGACCCCCGCAAATACTGGAATGAAACAACGCTTTAAAGAGGTGATTTATGAATAGTATCATTCGAGGAAAAGTCTGGAAATTCGGTGACAATGTAGATACTGATGTCATGGCCCCATGGACTTCCCTTGGTGAACCCTGGGAGGAACGCCGGAAGGTTATCCTTCACAACAGGCCGGGGTTTGTTGACCGGGTTAAGCCCGGAGACATTATAGTAGCTGGGGAGAATTGGGGATGCGGGTCCAGTCGGGAAGACGCCCCGGTAAATTTGAAGGAACTGGGCCTGGGCGCGGTTGTGGCCGAATCATTCGGCCGCATCTATTTTCGTAATTCAATAGCCATCGCCTTTCCGAACGTGGCTTGTCCCGGTGTTCATGAGGCCTTTGATGAAGGGGACGAACTGGAACTTGACCTTGAGACGGCCACAGTGAAAAATCTTACCAAGGAAACCCTGCTAAAAGGCCGGCCGTATACCGAAGAGATGATCCAGATCATCAAAAAAGGCGGATTGATGAACGTTTTGAAAGAGCGGATTGCCGCGTCGTCCGGTTAAGCATGAAGGACCAGGA
>CAZVRN010000065.1:0-11383 GCA_964629485.1 uncultured Thermodesulfobacteriota bacterium
TCCCACGAAGGGATGCGCATTATCCGGGGCAATAAAAGTCCCTTCCCCTTTTGTTGCAAATGAGCACCCGGAATAAACACCGATTCGTCCGGCTCCAGCTTGAAAAAGTGCATCCCTGACTTCTTTTTCATAACCCAACGGCACAAAAACAACCAGTTTCATATGAGTTGAAACTGAATTCGGCGCCAGGGTCCTTATATTTTTTAAACTTAATTGACGAGCCAGGGCCCAACTCACGCCGTTTTGCGCAGCGTCCAGATTCGTATGCGCCGAAATAACTGTTACATTCAAATTGAGCGCCAAAGCGACAGTCGCGGCTGTTGGCTCTTTCAAATCAAGTCTTTTCAAGGGATGAAAAATCAAGGGATGATGAGTCAGGAGGAGTTGCGCCCCTGCGTCATAGGCGGCCTGAATAGTTTGACGGGTGGGATCCAGTGCCAGAGCCACTTTCTTCACTTCGATTTCATTCGACCCGACCATAAGACCAACGTTGTCCCATGACTCGGCCTGATCTGGCGGGGCCAGTCTTTCCATTAACGCTGCTATTTTCTCAGCTTTGGGCAATGCGGCTCCAATAACAAAGAAAAAGGGTGCACCCTGTGTTTCGGGTACACCCTTTTCGCGGGCTTTTTGGTTTATGAGTTGGTAAGGCTCGCACCATTTGTTCTAGCTTCACATTCCCTTTGGTGGGCCCACCAGGGTTCGAACCTGGGACCTACCGGTTATGAGCCGGTGGCTCTTCCAACTGAGCTATGGGCCCTTATGAACTTTAGCGGTTTTTTTAATCTCCGCATCATGAAAAATATCCTTAGTTCAAAAAGTTGTCAAGATTTAATCTTCGTCAGGCTTTAATAAACGCCTTTAATTTCTTGGTTCGAGAAGGATGCCGGAGCTTTCTAAGCGCTTTCGCTTCTATCTGACGGATACGCTCTCGCGTAACTTCAAAATCGCGGCCAACTTCCTCCAAAGTATGGTCAGCTTTTTCACCAATCCCAAACCGCATTCTGAGAACTTTTTCCTCACGCGGAGTCAGAGTGGCCAGGACTTTTTGAGTCATATCCGACAGGTTCAAATTGATCACAGCGTCTGTTGGAGAAACAACTTTTTTATCTTCAATAAAATCACCTAGATAACTATCTTCTTCTTCACCAATAGGTGTTTCGAGACTGATCGGTTCCTTCGCTATTTTAAGGACTTTTCGGACCTTTTCAAGTGGATAATCCATCTTTTCCGCAATTTCTTCAGGGGTAGGTTCGCGACCGTATTCCTGAACAAGATACCGGGATGTTCGCATGAGTTTATTTATGGTCTCGATCATATGCACCGGAATACGAATGGTTCGAGCTTGATCTGCAATCGCGCGTGTTATAGCTTGCCGTATCCACCAGGTGGCATACGTGGAAAATTTATAACCGCGGTGGTATTCAAATTTATCCACCGCTTTCATTAAACCGATATTTCCTTCCTGAATCAGGTCCAGGAACTGAAGTCCTCGGTTGGTGTATTTCTTGGCAATGCTGACGACAAGTCTCAAATTGGCCTCAATCAGCTCCCTTTTTGCGGCACGTGATTGCACCTCGCCTTCTGCAATTTGTTTAAGAATTTTTCTCAAAGATTTAACAGGAAGTTGTATGTGTTGCTCGATGCGGTGAATTTCAGAACGTTGCGCTTTAATTGTTTTTTCTTTATTAAGGACTTCCTCCGGTGTCATCTTCAACTTTTTGACTACTCGCTTCGCGGCCTGTTTGTTTTTTCTAATCTCGCGGCAGAGAGCTCGAAGCTCTGACAGATTTTTTCCGGTTTGATCGAAAATTTTATCGATGATTTCCTCACATTGTCTGATTTTACTTTCAGCCTCTTTCAGTTCAATGACAATCCGATCGATCTGCTTTTTATCCAATCTGAGCTCGCGGACAATCTCAGTAATGCGCGCCTTATTCTTCTTCGCTTTTTCGCGTTTTTTCTTTCGTTCAGTCGCTGATGAAATATTCTCCAAACCTTTAAGCAGATTGCGGGTTTGATCATATAATTGCCGGACCTCTTCAATCTTGGACAATACATTTTTTTTACGTTGTTCGATTTCAGTAAGTGTATCATCCTCATCCGCGTCTTTGATTAAATCCTTAAGGCGAAGTTTTCCTTCTTCCAGGTAAGTACCCAAATTTAATATTTCCTGGATTCCAATTGAAGTCTCTAAAATGGCCTCTATGATCTTCTGTTCGCCTTCTTCAATCCTCTTGGCAATGACTACCTCGCCTTCACGGGTCAAGAGCGAAACCGTACCCATTTCACGCAGGTACATTTTTACCGGATCCGTCACCTTTGTTTCCGGTTCCGGTTCAATGAATATTTCTTCTTGTTTTTCTTCCAGTTTAGGATCGGTTTTGACCAAATGGACGTCTTCGACGATCTGGATATCCATCTCATCGAAAATCATCATCATATTATCAATCTGCTCAGGTGAAACAAGGTCCGGAAGCAAAGCGTTGTTCAATTCATGATATGTCAAAAAACCTTTCTCTTTGCCGTTCGCAATTAAACGCTTCAGGCTTTCGGCTTGATCTTCTTTTGCCATACGCAGTATATCCTCCCGATTTAATTACTTTAAAAATTTTTTTTCAGTAATTGATTTTTTTCGGCCAAGAGACGTTCGAGTCCGATGAAGTCTCCCGCGTCTTGAGCTTTTCTTATCAGCCTCAACAGTCTTTCCTCTTGATGTTTCCGTTGCCTGGATTTAAATTTTTTTATGTAATCCATGACGGCGAGGGATAGATCTTCACCTTCAAGGCCGTCCTCGCTTAATGCTAAATTTGACACCAGGTCAACAAATTCGGGGCTGATCTGCTCCAAGAGCTTGGCTAAGTTCACTTCCCCCGTCTGATCAAACAGGCGGGACATCGCATTAAAAATTTCTCGGGCTGAATCAATCGTAAATAAAGATTCAAGACCGGCGGCGAACAACGTCTGCCAGGTTTCCGGATGAAGCAACACCAATTTCAGAAATTCAATTTCAAAATCGGTGGCTACTCTGTCCACCAGCCCCTTGCTATGATCATGGTCAGCCTTCCTGGGCCGCTGAGCTAAAAGAAGCGCTTCTTCTGAAATATCCAGCCGCTGAGCTAAAGTACGTCGCAGCAAATCCTGCCGGGCCGGACCTTTCACTTCGCGCATAACTTCCATGACGGCTTGAGCCGCCCGAGATTTGCCAGCCAAGGTCTTTGGGTAGCGGGCCAGGGTCTGGTCCAGAAAAAAATCCAGAAGATCCACTGATTCTTTTAATTGTTTCGCAAAGCCTTCTTTACCATAAGACCGGATATATGTATCTGGATCATGACCTTCTGGCAGCAAGAGAACGCGGCCTTCAATATCCTCGGATAAAAAAAGAGGCAGGACGCGAGCCGCTGCAGCTCGCCCGGCTTCATCCGAATCGAATACAATAATAACTTCATCAACATAGCCCTTCAGCAACCGTAGATGAGCGGCGGTCAAAGCGGTACCCAATGTCGCTACCACATTATTCACGCCGGCCGCGACCAACGCCAGCAGATCAAAGTATCCTTCAACAATAATAACATTCTTCTGATCCCTAAGCCAAGATCGGGCGTTGTTTATGCCGTATAAAACACGACCTTTATGATAAATAGGTGTTTCCGGTGAATTGAGATATTTCGGCTGCCCTTCTGTCTCCTTCAGAAGGCGGCCGCCAAAGGCAATGGGTTTACCGGAGAGATCAAAAATCGGACAAATAACCCGGGCCCTGAAGCGGTCATAAAATCCGCGGCCGTTAGTACGAGGCTTGATCAGTCCGGCGGCTTCCATAGTCTGTGTTTTCACCTTTTGAGAATTCAAATAAAGCTGAAGATCATCCCAACTATCCGGAGCCCAGCCGATGTGAAACTTAACAATCAAATCATTTGTCAGACCGCGTCCCGCAAGATAATTGCGAGCATTCTGACCTTTCGGACCCCTGAGCTCGTTTTCGAAAAACTGCTGCGCCAGAGCCACGGCCCGGTAGATTTCTGTCTTTGTTTGCCCGGTCCCTCTGGGCCCGCCTCCACTAATTTGAGGCAGATCAATACTGTAACGTTCTGCAAGTTCTATCACGGCTTCCGGGAATGAAACGCCTTTTTGAAGCATCAGAAAACGAAAAACATTACCTCCGACTCCGCAACCGAAACAATGAAAAATTTGACGTTCTGTGTTCACGTGAAACGAAGGCGTTTTCTCAGCATGAAATGGACACAACCCTTTGTAAAACCGGCCGGCTCTCTTTAGATTAACATAGCTTGAAACCACATCCACAATGTTGGCCGCATTGCGTACTTCATCAATTTTATGTTCCGGTATAAACCCTGCCATATGCCAATTAATCTGAAAGTTCTATTATGGTAACCCCGTCACCACCAAACTGGAGGCTCCCTGGGTGAAAATTTTTTACCCGACTGTCGGATTTGATAAAAGTTCGAATCGCATCCCTGAGCCGCCCGGTACCTTTTCCGTGGATTACTGAAAAAGATTTGAGTCCTTTAAGTTGAGCTTGATCAATCAACTTATCCACCGCCGGGATGGCTTCGTCAGTGGTCAATCCGATCAAGTTAAGCTCTCGCTGCGGGGTGCTGAATGTCCCTCCGTGCACCCGCAACCCCCTTTTTTTGCGCTTAGCCGGTTTTTTGGGGGACCTCGCCAGGTCATTTAAGCTGGTTTTGACCGTAATGCCATCAGCTTCAACTTCAACGCGATTCATACCCGGCCACAGGTTTGTTACCCGCCCGGTAACCCCCAAGTTAAAAACCAGGACCTGATCTCCTATCCGCAGGTCGGATAGGTCCTGTTGTTGTTGCGGTAAGGGTTTCGGAACAGCCTGACGAAGCCTTTCTTCAATGTTATAAAATGCCTTGATTTCCGGTCCGCTAAGGCGATCTCGATTTTTAAGCGATTGTATAATTTGTTTGAATTCGATTTTCGCTTGACGAACGGCGTTTTCCGCATTTGACCGAATCGCCCTTAGCTCTTTTTCCCGAGCGGCGGATGCCTTTTCTTCTGAAATCTTGGCCCTAACCAAAGCAGCAGTCAGTTCCTGCTGCAAGAAATCTACTTCTTCACGATCCTTGATCAAAGCGACTCGTTCCGCTTCCATTTCCCTCAGTAAGGCCTGAGTTTTTTTCTGTCCTTCGTCCAGATAAGATTCGGCGCGTGCTACTAGGGAGGGAGCAAGACCCAGATTCAAAGCCATATTGAGCCCCGCGGAAAATCCGGGTTTCCCATATTCCAGTCTATAACAGGGCTGTCCAGACTGTTCCGTTCTGACCGAGGCATTGAGCACCCCTGGTGTTCGGTGCGCATAAACTTTTAACAGATGGTAATGTGTCGCTGTCATGACCCAACTGCCTCGATCTTTAAGAACATCCAAAACCGCCAGGGCCAAGGCAGCGCCCTCGGCCGGATCAGTGCCAGTTCCCAATTCGTCAAGCAGTATCAGCGACCGGTCCGTCGCTTGTTTCATGATTAGGCCGAGTCTTTGCACGTGTGCGGAAAACGTAGACAGGTCAGACCGGAGATCCTGCTCATCACCAATATCCGCCATAACTTGATTAAAAAAGGGTAATGTGCTTCCTTCAGCTACTGGTATATGCATGCCTGCCTGCGCCATCAGGCAGAGTAGACCTGCTGTTTTCAGGGCAACGGTCTTGCCCCCCGCGTTAACGCCTGAAATAACCAGAATCTTATTCTCAGGGTCCAGCGTCAGATCTACAGGCACCACAGTCCGCAGATTATTTTTCTCCCGCGAGATTAAAAGTGGATGGCGGGCCTGCCTCAAGTCAAGCCTACCATCCCGGACAAGCAAAGGCGCCCTGGCATTATGCCGCCGGCTTAAAGAGGCCCTGGCAAAAATGGAATCTATTTCCGACAAAACGCCAACAATAGGTCCTATTTGATCCGCCTCGGCGGCCACCATCGCGCTTAACCGGGCCAATATACGCTCCACTTCTCTCTTTTCTTCACTCCGGAGAAGGTTTAAACGGTTATTGTCTTCCACCAGCTCCAGCGGCTCAATATAAAAAGTCGCTTTGCTAGATGATGAATCATGGACAAGCCCAGGCACTTCCTTGACGGACCCAGATCGAATCGGGATGACATACCGATCATTTCTTTGCGTAATAATTTCATCCCGCAAGGCCTTCTTGACACCTTGAGAACGCATTATAGTCGTAAGGTGTTTTTGAATTTCACCTCGCAGGCTTGAACCTTCACGCCGAATCTCGGTTAGCTTACGGCTCGCTGTGTCAAGAATTTCCCCATTTGGACCCAAAGAACGCTCCAGCGCTTCATCGAGCGTACCTAGTTCCGGAAGAATGCTGACCATGTCAAAGAGCAAAGCCCCGCGTTCAGTACGGCTGCTGATAAATCGCTTCACCAAACGGCCTGTTTTTATCACCCGCCCGATCAAAAGCAGATCCCGAGGGGGAAGCAAAGCACCTTCAATCCTTAATCGGGATAAAATAGATCCTACGTCAACCAGATCGGCCAGTGGAGGATAGCCGTCCAGTTCCAGGATCTCCTTGGCCTCATTAACTAAACTCCAATTCCGTTGAATTTCTTCAAAAGTGCAACGAGGCCGTAGCCCCCGACAAAAGGCAGAACCGGGTTCGGAAAGTGCCTCCGCTGCCAAGAGGTCAAGTAAGCGTTCAAACTCAAGAACAGCGAGTGTATGTTTTTCCATTACCACAAAAAAAACAATAAAAATGCCAATCAACCCCTATCTTCCTGTCATGGAAGAAAGGCGCTACTGGCCTTTGATGCCTCTCAAAATTACCTAATAGGTTCATAAGAGGCCTTGACTATTAAGTCAAATAACACTACACCCCTACCTTATAATAATGGAGTGCAGAACATATTTCTGGAACATTATATAAATTATAAACTCAAATATGTAATTAATATAATTTACCCATAACGTCACGATTCAAGTTTACCTGAAATCTTCATTATGTCAATGGGCTTCATGAAAAAAATCTCAGCCACCTGAACCCAAATTTCAAAAAAATTACAAATATATGAAAATACCTTCCGGTGCACGCCGCCAGGCCGGTAATATAGACCATTCTTAACTTTTGAGAGCTATTTCCCCCTGCCCGGCGAGCACGGACAGAGCTTCAGTATAATCCAAACTGCCTTCGTAAAGGGCCTTCCCGGTAATAACCCCGATGACATTTTCATTACTGAGTGTCAGTAGGTTTCGGATATCTTCAAGATCTTTAACCCCGCCGGAAGCAATGACTGGAATATTAACAGCCCGGGCTAATTCACGGGTTCTTTTTATATTAGGCCCGGTGCGCATCCCGTCACGATTGATATCGGTATAAATGAGGGCGGCGACATCCATGGTTTCATATCGTTTAGCCATGTCAATAAGATTTTGATTGGCTTTTTCGGTCCAGCCCTCGACCATCACCTCAGAGCCCATGGCATCAAGGCCGATTGCTATCCGGCCGGGGAAAAGTCTGGTCGCTTCCTTCACCAGATCAGGCTTCTTATGCGCAGCCGTGCCCAGAATGATCCGGTCAATACCTTTTTGAATATAAAAAGTTATCGTTTCAAGGTCTCTAATACCGCCGCCAAGCTCCAGCTTTACCGAGACAGCTTCCCGGATGGATAAAATAGCCTCTTGATTGACGGGTCGTTGATCAATTGAACCGTCCAGATCAACCAAATGTATCCATTCCGCTCCCAAATCAGCCCAGCGTTTTCCTATAGCTGCCGGGTCGTTTCCATATACAGTTTCCTGGTCAAAGCGGCCCTGAAGCAGCCGAACACACCGTCCTCCTCTGAGGTCAATGGCAGGTATAACGATCATCAGGCAATTTTTCCAAGATAAAATTGACTTACAGCACGCCTTTTGTCGAAATTATTTTGCTCGTCCGAGGTTCAATTTGCGAAGCATAATCAAGTGCACGGCCAGCTGCTTTAAATACGGCCTCAAAGATATGATGCATATTTTGGCCCTGGGTAACTTCCAGGTAGAGATTTGCTCCGCTATTATTCACAAAAGCTCGCCAGAATTCTTCAATTAACTGGGAATCAAAAGAGCCGATTTTTTCGGAACGCATAGGTACAGAAAAAACCAGAAACGGCCGGCGAGAAAAATCAACAACAGCTCGCGCCAGTGCTTCGTCCATGGGCACACTCGCTTCTCCAAAACGCCGGATACCAGCGAAATCTCCCAAAGCTCGATTAAAGGCCTGACCTAAAACAATACCCGTGTCTTCAACAGTGTGGTGGTCATCAACCCAGGTATCTCCCTGCGCGGTCAATGTGAGGTCAAAAAAACCATGGACCATAGCAGAAGCAATCATATGATCGAGGAAGCCTACACCGGTATTCACCTCAACCTGCCCCTGTCCATCCAGGTTCAGCTTTACGGTGATAACCGTTTCCTTGGTTTTTCGCTTAATGTCTGCTGTTCTTGGCCCCATGTCTCTACCTCATCCTCTGATTTTTTGAACCTTCAGTTAAGAATCAACCGACTTTTTTTAAGTTTAACTTAAATTATTGTTTATAACATTTATTTTAATCATATTTCAATATAAATCATTAATTTCTTATGTAGTTTTAAAACATGGGTAACACTTAGAAAGTATATTCGGGTATAGCTCGGCGAGACACTATACGTCTTGAGAAGGTTTCAAGGCAGATTTACCCTAAAATTAATAACGCGAATCTTTTGTTTTTCGATCAAAGAAACAAGCTGGTGCGGGAGTTCCAGCGGTGTAAAAAAGAGTGGTTTTTTCAGACCGCTAACTTCCAAGCCCGGTATAGTGATTTCGATATTTCGTTCAGGCGGTCGTTTCGAAGCCCTCAAGGTGAGGCCCCATTTATGCTTTTGCCCCATGACCGCGAGAATCGTTCTGGCAGAGGCAACTGCTCCTTCTTTGGGATCTAAAATAATGATCTTGGCGCCTTGCTGTTCTAATATTTGCTTCAACTCATCGGCCAGGTTTTCAAAGCGCACGAGATAATCGACGCCGTTTCGATTAAAGTAAAGCGGGATGTTAACGCTCAGGCTGAAATTTTTGTTCTCGTCAGAGTCTTTGATAACCGGGATAGAGAGATCAGTTGTGAATTTCTGGCCTAGCAGGTTAAGCAACGCCATGATGAAATCCATAGGATTTTTTGCAATTATGGTTTCCGGGACCGTGCCGGCAGATTCAAAAGCCGGTAGGGGTTCAGGGCCTATAAGATTACCGCGCGAGTAAAAATCAATTACTTTTATCTTATGACCGAGCAAATAAGAGGCTGCTTCCGGATATGTACCCTGATCAGGCGACGCAAGGAGGTTAAGAACCACAGCTTGGCCCGATGACAGGTCTTCGCTTTTGGCAAAAATAACCCAATCACCCTGGAGCTTAATCTTGATCGGTTCCTTAACGATAAACGGCTGTCCTTTTTCATACAACCGGGGAAAATTACATTCCCTGAGAAGGCGGGCCAAGAGTGCCTTCAGTTTTTCTTTTGGTTTGGCCTGGAAGATAGTATATTCCCCCCATTCAGTTCTGATCAGCCGAATTACCGGCTCTGGCAAACGCCGGCCCAGGTCCAATATGATGCGATGCCCGTTGCGCAGTTTAATGATTGGGAAGCTTGAAGCGTTAAGCGTGATCTGACCTCCGGATTTAAGAGGAAGATAGTGCTGTCCGGTGGAAATGAACTGCTCACCGATACGCGTGAAGATAATGCCCAACGCCGCTTGGGTAGCGAGTGTTTCGGATTCAGGCAGTTGAGGCGGTTTAAGGGCCAAGCTACTTTTTTTCTTTAACGGTTTTCGAGGTGCAGCCTCTGCCGGGGTCGTGGAGGTAAGCGCTGGGGAAGGGTGTTGCTCTTCTGTGCGCGATTTTGCCTTAATTGCCTTACTCGTCTTTTTTTTAGCCGGTTGGGGAGAAGCGGCCTGGGGTTGGGGTAATTTGACCTCTTCAACTGTCGGTTTTGTTGAATGCTCTTTTCGGGTAATTTCAACGGGTTTTACCGAAGGATTAAATATGGGTAACCTGATTACCTGCCCGGGATAAATGATATTTTTGTTTCGAATTTCAGGATTAAGCTTCAATAATAAATTCAGGTATTCATTAAAAATAAGTTTATCG
Source organism: uncultured Thermodesulfobacteriota bacterium (assembly GCA_964629485.1). Taxonomy (GTDB): domain Bacteria; phylum Desulfobacterota; class Desulfarculia; order Adiutricales; family JAFDHD01; genus JAFDHD01. The sequence continues at coordinate 10,140 of CAZVRN010000065.1, forward strand.
GGGACACCTTCACGCCTGAGATAGACTACAAGCCGTTCTCCTGCTTTCACCCGCTGGAGCCTGTAAGGGATATTGAATTTTTGCCGGGGTTTGGTGATCTTTTCAGCTCGGGTTCCGGCTTTTTGTTTCGGTAAGGACATGAGTCCTTTGATGGGTCCGGCTGGAAGGATCAATTTTTGACCCGGAAGTATTAGATCTGTGTTTTTTAAGTCAGGATTTAATGTTTTTACCAAATTCAAAATTTCTTTATTGGCGATGAGCCGATCAATCACCCCTCTTTGCTTTAGTATTTTTAATATGTAATCTCCCCTTTTCACCAGATATTCGCTGCTTGGTATCTTTAATCCCTTATAGTCACGGATGATAACCGTTTTCACAAGGGAGATTGTTGGCTTGTCCCTTTTTGCGGCCGCACCGGGGGGGACAAAGATAAATAGAAGCCATGTCAGGAGCATGATTAAACTTGGTGCGAACCAATTTTTTCGTAACACGATTTCCTCCAGCCTGACACGAAGCTTCTGGTCTAACATATTGAAATAAATTGATAATTAAAATTATTTCTAAAATTATTATCAACTTGAACCATGGTGTGTAAATATAACACGAATCAACACCATTTTCAAACAAAGAGGTTTTCGTTAAAAACTTTTGGACCCTCATTTATTCAACCCCGCGAATCGAAGGGAACTCACATTCACGCTTCGCGATTTTTCTCGTCTGTTGAAACTCATGCAAAAATACGTTTTTATATTTTTAAGATATTTTTTATGGCCAGTCAGTTCAATTATGGCACAATATATTGTGCTGCTAAGAAAAAAATACACTTTCAGTAGTATTTTGTGCTTTACAAACCTATAAAACCTTGATAGTATTTTTTAAATTATTAAATATGTTTTGGTCGTTATGAATAATAATTTCAGCAGGTTGATCATACTGAAAAGGCGAGAACAGGCTAATGAAAATTTCAAGGATAGACATTGTTGGCTTTAAGTCCTTCCCGGAACGAACACAACTTGTTTTTTCTGAAGGGATTAGCGCTGTGGTGGGTCCCAATGGTTGTGGCAAGAGCAATATTGTAGATGCGTTCCGGTGGGTCATGGGTGAACAAAGCGCAAAGCAACTTCGCGGCCGCCAAATGGACGATATCCTGTTTAATGGCTCAGAAGTTCACCAACCGGCCGGGTTTGCTGAAGTAGCTTTGACCCTCACAAACGATAACGGTGAACATCCGAGTTTCAAGGCCT
>CAZVRN010000066.1:0-11354 GCA_964629485.1 uncultured Thermodesulfobacteriota bacterium
TGGAATGAAATAGCCGGAGTGGCTAATAGAACAGATTATGATTTAAAAAGACATTCTTATTTTTAAAAAAAGGATCTAAGATATTTTGAGGAGAAGGAGAAGAAAAAATATTTTCCTTATGTGATTGAACCCACCTTAGGTATTGACCCGAGGCAGATTGTCCAGATTCGCCAGCTCATCAAGGAATTGGGCCGGGAGCATACGGTTATTTTGAGTACCCATATCCTGGCCGAGGTAAGCATGATTTGCGAAAGGATCATGGTCATGGACCATGGCAAGATCGTGGCCGTGGATACTCCGGAGAACCTTTCGCAGGGCCTGGAAGCGACTCAACGGATCGAAATGGAAATCAAAGGGCCGGCTGAAAAAATCGCTTCGTGCCTGCGGGAGCTGCAAGGGGTTTTCAGTGTCACCGTGGCAGGTTCTGGTAATCGGAGAACGTTTTCCGTCGAGTGTTCGCCGGGAGAGGACATCCGGGATGAACTGGCCGCCACGGTTGTTCGGTCCGGTTTTAGCCTTTTAGGTTTGAAATCTTATGAGATGAGTGTTGAGGAGATCTTCCTTAAATTGACGGATAAAGAGAAGAACTGATTTGATACGAAACACGCTAGCTATCGCCACAAAGGAATTCAGGATTTATTTTAGTTCACCCCCGGCTTACCTGATCACCGCCGTCTTTCTGGTTATTACCGGGTATGGTTTCGGCTGGACGTCGGTTACCTATATGGAAACCAGCATTCAGGGATTTTTGGGATGGGGAAGCTTCTTCCTGCTTTTTCTTGGCCCGGCCCTGACCATGCGCCTTTTTGCCGAAGAAGATAAGCTGGGCACACTCGAACTCCTTTTGACTTCACCGGTCAGGGACATCGAGGTCGTTCTGGGTAAATACCTGGCCAGTTTGGGTGTTCTCCTGATAATGCTGGCCGCCACACTCTATTATCCTTTACTGCTGGTCTGGTTCGGTGCTCCTGATTGGGGGCCGATCGCCAGCGGATACCTGGGGATATTTCTGCTCGGCGCTGTTTTTCTCGCCATCGGGCTGTTCGCTTCCACACTGACCTCAAATCAGATTGTAGCTTACGTCGTGGGCAGCGCTTTTGTCCTGGTGCTCTGGTTCATCGGCTACGCGGCTGAAGTCGCCGGGGATAAAGTGGGCGCGGTGTTTCGCTATATTTCCGTAGCCAGCTACTTTCCGGCCTTTGGACGCGGTATTATCGACACCAACGCTATCATTTATTATGTGAGCCTGGCCGCGATTTTTGTTTTCCTGACCATAAGATCCCTCGAGACAAGGAGATGGAGATAAAATGAACAGAGTCCGTTCCTTTCTGGTCGCTTTCAGGACTCTGGCCGCTATTCTGGGCGTGATCAGCATTTTTGCCGCCGCCTTGGTCCGTTTTTTCCTGCCCGAACTTACCAATTCGGCCCTGGGCCTTCTGATCATGGGCGGAATCCTTCTTTTGCTTTTCTGCCTGGGTTCCTTAAAAGAAATCGCCGCCTTTTTAATGAGCAAGCAGGGGCGGTACAGCCTGAACACAGTGGTCATGATCTGCATCTTTGCGGCCATTCTGATTCTGGCTAATTTTTTCGGCTTGACAAAGCATCGCCGTTATGATGTCACCGCTTCGAGCAAATTTACACTGGCGCCGCAAACGCAGAGGGTTATTAAGGAATTAAAATATCCTGTGCGGGTCATAGGGTTTTTCCCGGAGGTGTCCAACTTTCGTGGGGCCAAGGAAGCGGCCCGCAACCTGCTTGAGGAATACCGGTATTTTAATCACAAACTGAGTTACAAGTTTGTTGATCCCGACGCCAAGCCCGGGCTGGCGAAACAATACCGGGTGAAATATAATGGCACTCTGGTTTTTATAAGCGGGAAACGCCAAAAAGCGGTCCTCCAGGTTGACGAACAGAATTTTACCAGCGCTCTTTTAGAAGTGACGGGTGTCAAAGAGAAAAAGGTCTATTTTTTGAGCGGTCACGGCGAGCGGGATATCAATAACACACGCCCTGACGGCTACAGCTTCAGCCGGGTCGGCTTGATCAGGGACCTGTACAAGGTCGAGACGCTTAACCTCACCGTAACCCCCCAGGTTCCCGCAGACTGCGCCGTCCTGGTGATCGCCGGACCCAAGAAGAACCTGCCTCCGGCTGAAACAGAAGCCATTTTGAAGTACCTGAAAGAAAACGGGAAAGTCCTCTTTCTGGTTGCCCCCAATCCGCCGGCCGAAGTAAACCAGATCTTATCTGTCTGGGGCGTCGCCATCGGTCGGGGCCGCATTGTTGATAAAACCGCCTATGTGGCGCCGGATAAAACCACACCGGCTGTCTTTAGGGATAAATATCCACCGGTTATCATTACCGCCGGACTGGACACCACGTACTTCCCCGAAGCCACTTCCGTTGTTTTGACAAAGGAGCTGAAAAGAGTCCTTCAAGGCCAAAAAAAGAAAAAGAAACAGGTAAAGGAGCAGCAGGCCGAATGGCCTTCAGCCCCGGCTGAGTATGGAAGTCTGGTCGTTCTTCCACTCGTCTTGACAACCGACTCCAGTTGGTTGGAAACGAACCCGAAAAAGCAGATATTTGATAAAAAATCGGATATTAAAGGCCCACTGGCTTTAGGCGCCATGTTAATTGCCTCGGCGCCGTTAAGCGAGGAAAGTCCCCAAAAAAAAGAGACGGAAGAAAAATTAACCAGAATCGTAATCATTGGCGATACCGATTTCGCTTCAAACGAGCATATTCAAAACGGAGGCAACGGCGACCTCTTTTTGAATTCGGTTACCTGGCTGGCGGAAGAGGAACGACTCATCTACATCAGGCCTAAACCCTATACCTTTCGAAGGCTGGTCATCAGTAAAGACGCCTCGCGATTCATTCGGTTTTCCAGTGTCGCTCTTCTTCCTTTTCTCTTCATTGTGCTCGGTGGTATCATCTGGTTTAAAAAAAGATAGAACTTTTAAGGTAAAGGCACCCCGCAGTGAGCTTTAAAACTACACTTATTCTCGCACTTATTTTGATACTACTGGCCGGAGCCATGGTCTTGAACCGTTACCTGACGCCGAAAAAAAAATATAAAGAACCGCCTGAAATCTGGTCGGTCAAAGAAGAGGCTATCCAAAAGATCGACATGAGTCTGCCGGCTGAAAACAAAAGCGTTTCTTTCATTATTGGTCCGGACGAGTACTGGGATTTTAATGAACCTGGCCGGCCGCCGGTTGATTTAAAACGGTGGGGCGGTATTGTTTTGCTCCTCACCGGACCGCAATCACGGAGGATGATCGCTCAAAAAATGGGCAATCCCGCTGACTTTGGTCTGGATAAGCCCAAGTTAATTATTAAACTAGGCCTTCGTAAAAAAGGCAGCCTGGAGATTCATGTCGGTAATTCAACACCGAACGGGGATGCCTTTTATGTACGTGTCAAGGGACACGATCAACTATACCTGGTTGACCAGACCTGGATGCAAGTCATGACGCGGCTGGTCAGAGAACCGCCAAGGGAACCCGTTGAATCGGTAAAACCTTTGAAGTGACAGGACCCGGAAATAATTTAAAAAAAGGATATCGGTTTGGCTGAACAAAAAAATAATAATCAGGAAAGCCTGACACCACGTCCTAAACTTGGTCGAGGCGTGATAGCCATTATCGTGGTTGTGTTTCTTCTGATCGGAGGCGTCATTGTCGGCTATCCGTATTATAAGACCTATATCGCACCCTGGTATGAGCCGGTGCTGACAGTACGCAATGATGTTTTTAACAGGCGCTATTTCATGAAGATTCTCCGGCTGCACATGACCGGGTCGGAAAAAGATAAATTCGCCGTAACCATGCGTGTCATTGAGAAGATCCAGGAAGCAGCCTTAATTGAGCAGGAAGCCGTAAAGAGGAAGATCAACGTTTCCGATGAGGAAGTCAACCGGGAGATCAGGCGCAGGGTCCTCGAGGCGGGCAAGGGAGAAGGTAATTTTAAAGACCTCTACGCAAACTTGCTCCGGGGAATGCGGCTTTCGAAGAAGACTTACGCCCATTTGGTCAAGCAGGACCTGTATAAAATTAAGCTGTTGAACAGCTTTAAAAAGGAAATTCCTGACCAGGCCGAAGAGGTTCACCTTTACGCTATTGTGGCCGGGGGTGAGGGAAAGATGGAGGAACTGAGGCGAAGACTTCGCCGGGGAGAAGATTTTCAAAAATTAGCCAGAGAAGAATCCATTAACCTGGTTTCAAGCAAAAAAGGAGGTGAACTCGGCTGGTTCCCCAAAAAAGTTGATGATCGTATGGTCGACGAACAGGTTCGTTTGAAAGGCATTTTAACCAAGACCAAGAAAGAAGCCGAAATTATAAGAAAAAGAATCCTGGCCGGGGAAGACTTCGCCAAACTGGCCAAAAAATTCTCCAGGGACGACGCCTCGAGGGCAAAAGGCGGGTACTTGGGCTGGGTTTCAACACGATATGAGAAGGGCGGCAAACAATACGCCGCCGAATCGTTTGACCTTAAACCGGGGGCTTTGAGTGAGCCGATAGATACTTCAGAAGGATTCTGGATTACCAGGGTGCTTGAAAAGGTGCCTGAAGGCAAATTTATAGATGACTACGCCTTCTCCCTCGATATCGGCAAGGTCAGTCCGCCTCTCTTGGTTTCAGGAAGTTATTACCTGATTAAGGTTGTGGCCAGGGAAAAACGGGCCTTGACCAAGAAGCATAAACAAATCCTGGCTGAAAAAGCCCTCAAGAAGTGGCTGAAAGATAGCGCAACAAAAGGAAGCAATGAGGGCTGGATAAAATGGAACTGGGGCTCCGAAGCCTTGAACTGGTCCCTTGGTCATCTCCAGTAACCGTCTTTTTTTGAGTCGCGCCGGGGGCTTGATTTTCTTTTTTGCTTATCGTTTTAACCCGAAAGCGGACTGCTTGTTTGCACCACCGCCTTTCAACCTCCCAGGATGTTTTTATATAGTCGGCCGATTTCCGAACTGAAGCCCTTAAAACCGGTAATTTTGTTGCAATCACGGAAGGCTGACCATGAGTTCGGCTAAAGGACGAAATTTTGTAAAGGTCTTTGTTAGGGAGTGGCTTTATGGCTGATCATAATTCCGTCGCATTCCAGCCCGGTCGTATTGGCCGGGTGAGGCTTAAAAACCGTTTGGTGCGTTCCGCAACCTATGAAGCGGCTGCCACGGAAAAAGGTGAGGTCACGGATTTGCAGGTGGAGCTTTACCGCACTCTCGCCCGAGGCGGTGTCGGTTTGATTATCACTGGCCACGCTGCGGTCCATGCGCAAGGTACGGTGGGCCATAATATGACCCGGGCCTCTGATGATTCATTTATCCCGGGGTTAAGAAAACTGGCCGCTGAAGTTCATGAGCTTAAAACCGGTTGCAAAATTTTTCTGCAGCTCAGTCATCCCGGCCGGCAGCAGCCTGACCAGGGGATCGAGCCTGTGGCGCCTTCTCCGGTATTTGATAACCTTTTTCAACGAACACCCCGTGCTTTAACGCTTGAAGACATTGACAAGATTATCGACTGCTTCGCCCAGGGCATACGGCGCGCCCGGGAGGCTGGTTTCGATGGCGTCCAGATACATGCTGCTCATGGCTGGCTCTTGAGTTCCTTCCTCTCTCCCCACACCAACCGCCGTGAGGATAAATACGGCGGCTCCACGGAAAACCGGACCAGAATTCTTAAGGAAATATATGAACGCGGCCGCAAGATGGTTGATTCGGATTTTCCTGTCTTGGTTAAGATGAATACCCAGGATTTCTTACCCGGCGGGGTGGAAATCGAGGAAGCGGTTAAAATTGGGAAAATACTTGCCTCCACCGGATTTTCCGCCTTGGAGACAAGCGGCGGAATGTGGGAGGCCCTTACGCGCACCGAGGAGGAGCTGGGCTGGAAACCGGTCCCTATTCCCGAATCAAGGGTGAATATCAGGACCAAGGACGAGGAGGCTTATTTCCTTTCAGGCGCCAGGGCAATAAAGCAGAAGGTGGATATCCCCATCATCCTTGTCGGCGGGATAAAATCCATTGATAAAATCGAAGAAATACTTGCCAAGGGCTATGCGGATTTCTGCGCCATGGCAAGACCCCTCATCAGGCAGCCCGATTTGCCCAATCTCTGGCTTTCCGGTCAAGGCCCTGGGACGGCTGAATGCATTTCCTGCAACGCCTGCCTGCCCGCCGGTAAAGGCCCAACAAGATGCAGGGCGCTTGATACTGACTAGCGCCCGGGTCTTATTTGACGGAATTTGACATTTCGGCCATAATTGAATATTCTGCTCAAAAATGAAAAGGAGAATTGAGTATGCGCTTGAAAGATCAGGTCGCGGTGGTGACTGGCGGCGGCGGCGGGCTTGGTGAAGGAATCGCCCTCTGCCTGGCCAGGGAAGGTGCTCATATTGTGGTCAGTGATGTCAAACTGGATCTGGCGGAAAAGGTGGCGGCTAAGGTGAAGGAAACCGGTCAAAAGGCCCTGGCCGTCCGGACGGACGTGCGCCGGGCTGAAGAATGTCAGGCCTTGATTGAAACCGCCTTGAAGGAGATGGACCGGCTGGATATCCTGGTCTGTTCGGCCGGGGTGAGCGGCATGTCTCTGACGCCCGCATCGGATGACCCCTCGGCTATCGAAAATCTGCCCGAGGAGGCGTGGGACCTGACCATTGATGTAAACCTCAAGGGCGTGTATTTATGCAACCGGGCGGTTATCCCGCATTTCAAGAAACAAAAAAGGGGGAAGATTATAAATATTTCTTCAGTGGCCGGCCGGAATGGTTCAGCCATGCTGCCTTTTTACAGCGCCTCCAAGGCCGGCGTGATCAACTTCACCCAGTCCGTGGCGATTCAGCTGGCCCCGTATCACGTAAATGCCAACACGGTCTGTCCCGGCATCATCTGGACTCCAATGTGGGAAGAGGGCATTAAAAGGCTGATTCAGTTCCGGCCGGAGTTCAAGGGGATGACCCCGGAGCAGGCTTTTAAGGTCATGGCCCGGGCAGCCATACCTTTTCAGAAACCTCAGACGCCCGAGGATATCGGCAACGCCGTCCTCTTCCTGGCTTCGGATGAAGCGGGTGAAATTACGGGTCAGGCCCTGAACGTGGATGGAGGACAGGCCCTCAATTAGGTCTCAAGGTCTCAAATAAGGGGAGCCTGCCCAGCGCAGGTTCCCCGGTCATGATATAAATTTTCGGTTTCAGGGCGTGCTTGCTTATAAATCCCTGACCGCTTTTTCTATCCGCTTAAGTCCTTCTTCAAGGGTCGCGCGGGGGCAGGCGATATTCATCCTTTGAAATCCCTGACCGCCGGGACCGAAAGGCGGACCATCGTCCAGGCCGACCTTGGCTTTCCGGGTCATAAATTCTTTAAGCCCCTCATCATCAAAACCCAGCTCCCGGCAATCCAGCCAGAGCAGGTAAGTCGCTTCCGGCTTAATAACCTTGATCGCGGGTATTTTTCCCCCGAAGTACTTCAGGGCATACTCCAGGTTCTGATTAAGATACTCAAGAAGCTCTTCCAGCCAGTCTTCACCGTATCTATAAGCGCTCTCGAAGGCTACGAGCCCGAAGGAGTTGTCCATGCCTATGCCGAGGTTTGAAAGCATGATGTTGAACCGCCGCCTGAGTTTGGGATTCGGGATAATGATCACAGAAGTCTTGAGCCCGGCCAGGTTGAAGGTTTTGCTTGGAGCGACGCAGGTAATGGTTTTTAAGGCAAGCTCATCTGAAATCGAAGCCGTGGGGATATGTTTATGGCCGGGGTAGATCAGGTCGGAATGAACTTCATCAGAGATCAGGACGATGTCTTTTTTCAAGCAAAATTCACCGAGCCTGGCAAGTTCTTCCTTTTCCCAGGAGCGGCCCACAGGATTATGCGGGCTTGAGATGATCATGACCCTGGTCCGGGACCCCGCTCTCTTTTCAAGATCGTCAAAATCCATAAAGTAGCGCCCGTTTTTGAGCTTAAGCGGGTTGTTCACCACCTGTCGGCCGTTATTGAGCACTACCCTGAAAAAGGGATAATAAACGGGCGGCTGAAGAATGACTTTATCCCCGGGCTGCGTCAGAGCCAGGACACAGATATTGAGAGCCGTTACCACGCCGGGGCTGTAGGTCAGCCAGCCCGGCTTGATTTTCCATCCGTGCCTTCTTTCCATCCAGTCGAGAAAGGGCTGGTAGTAGGACGGTGGTTTGTAGGTGTATCCGAATATCCCGTGTTCAGCCTGCTTCTTGAGGGCCTCGATCACCTTGGGGGGAGTCTGGAAATCCATGTCCGCCACCCACATGGGGAGCACGTCCTTGTCCCCGTAAAGCCTCTCCACAGCGTCCCATTTGGCTGAGTTGGTCTTTCTCCGCTCTATTACATTGTTAAAATTGTATTTCATCTGCTTAACCTTTGCTCATAAGATGGGGGAAAAACAAAACAAGTGTAGCAAAAAAGAAACAGAGTAGTCAAACAGGGCGTTTGATAATAATTTCGAAAGACAGGACCACAAAAGACTATCGAGATTGTTTAAAAATTGGTTTAGGAGTTCGGGGGGTGCGTAGAGGTTGCATGGCTATTTATCAAGTAAAATATATTTGGAAAACAGACCGGTCAAGATATTAGGCTGTTCAGGATCAGCGCTATCTCATGGAAGCTATAAGATAGCTATTTAGAGGGAGACTTCAATCAGTCTTTTCTATTCGGTCCTCCCCCTATCAACTCTCGTAGACTACGAATACATCGGTCTAGACTGTCTGATGCTTGAGCCGCAACATCAGGTCGCCATCCTTTATTAGAGTCCCTGACAAATTCGATAAGTTGAGAGGTATAAGCTGGGCCGATCTTCCGACCGCTTCCAGGTCGTGGCACCATGTTTTCTTTGATGGCTGATCGACGTGAATGCCTAGCGAGATCAACCATGGTTGATTTCGGGCTGTCAAGCTCCTCGGGATTATGCGGGATACGGGACACACTCACACTGAGGAATTTTGCTAAATGTTCACGATCAGCCAAAAGCCAAGCTTCTACTTCTCTGACAGCAATACGAAAGCACAAGTAATCAGCTTGGTTTGGTAAACAGGATTCTCGGTAAGAGGGAGCACAATCACAATCATGGTCGAGGTCAATTAAAATAATCCAAGGATTAAACCGAGCTGCTTGATTGTATGCATTAAGCTTTTCCAGAAGGGAAGGTTTGCCGTTTTTACCATAAACTGTATCAATGTTACTACCAAGGTCCTTCATCAGGCGACAGAGAACCGCTTCATCTAAGATTCCTTCTACGGCGGCTGAGATGGTTTTTGGACTGGTCACGATTGCATATTACTTCAGAAAAGAGTTAATTGTTCAACATCTTTAGGCCGACTTTGGGGTATCACGACATCGGGAATACTTAACCCTTGCTCAAGAAGGATATTAATTTCGCGAAAAGAACTGGTTAAACGCACCGATGTTCCTCCAGGTCCAGGATTTAAAATCAATATCTCGTCGAGTCCAATACCCTCATCCCGCAGGAGATCACTTGAATGAGTGCTAATCAAAACCTGTCGTCCGGAACTCTGCTGAATACGGGCGAACATCTGGGGTATTACCCTTACCACTTCCGGATGAAGAGATAGTTCGGGTTCTTCCAGCAGTAAAGGCCCAGTACCATCCAACGCTGACCAGAGCAATCCCAGAAGTCGAAGTGTGCCGTCTGAGAATTGATCCTCTGTCTGCCATGCCCCTTGAGGCCGCCAGTGCTCATGTTTTCCTCGCAAATGAGGTGTCCCCCTCCCATCGCGCCACAAAACAAGTTCTTGCAATTGAGGGACTGCAACCTTTAAGGCATACACAATTCGTTTTAATCTAGACCTCCGAGTCCTTTCTGGTGTGCTGGCGATTTGCTCAAGGAAGTCTCCACCATAGGGGTCATGTTTTCGACCTACCGAGCGATCAGGATCGCGCACCAATTGGGGTACGATGTGAAGATAACGGACAGTAGAGAAGAAATCCGCCACTTCACGGAAGGGCTGATTGGCATATACCTGTTCTATGTAAGTTTGAGTAAGGCGTTTTTGATCATTGTTATCTTTATCATCCGGTCTTTCCAGAATGGATGATCCAAGTTTGGCGACCCACTCTCGTTTGATTGTCGGACGCCGGAGTTTGTCTTGATTGAAACGAATTCCGTATTCCCAGGCACGAGGTTCTTCATCGTTGCCGATGATAACACGGAGCTTAATATCAGAATGTCGGCGAGCCGCCAGACAGCGCAGACTGGAGACCCCCCCCCGCTTACGCACAGCCTCCTGAAATCCTCCGCCAACAGATACGAGTTGACGAAGAAAACGAAATACATCCAGTAAGTTTGACTTTCCAGATGCGTTTGGACCGATTAAAAATACGCGACGCTGTAAGTCTACATCAACTTGTGTAAAATTACGCCAATTCTCCAAGCTGATATGAGTGAATCGCAGCATTTTGCTCTTTGTTTTTGCCATTCTTTAAAACTCCTGCAGAGCGCGATTTAATGACCAATAATTTCATCCTCTCACTTTGCTTGATTATTTTCTTTTACCCTGGGGCACTCGCTTTCAAAGGAATTTAATACATATAGCTAAGTCCGGTCCGCCGATTATTTCAGTTTATCGAGCACTGAGATTTCATTGTATCAAATTTCTTTCATCTTGCAAATCACCGAAAAATGGTTGCGCATAGATTGAAAGTTGATGCAGCCTCGTTAAGGCCGCCTTAATAAATTTCAACTGAATTTACAAATTCAAAGTTAACAGGGTATTTGACATCAGGTCGTGAAGGCCATAGAATCAGAACGCCCTTAATTTCAAGCAGGTTCACCCAAGGATGCTTTGATGTGGCAATCTGAACCGAATTGGAAAAGGGAAAAGAGAAAAGGAAAAAGGAAAAAGGAAAAGGAATGTCCAATATAATCTGTGAGCTTTTGGGGATCCGCTATCCGATTATCCTCGGGGGCATGGCCCGGGTGGGAACGGCCCCGCTGGCCGCGGCCGTGAGCCAAGCCGGGGGGCTGGGACTTCTCGGCGGCGGGCCGTTGAATGGAGCGGAGTTAAAGGCCTGGATCGAACACGTGCGGGAACTGACTGAAAATCCCTTTGGAGTCAATATCCCGGTTAACTCGGAGCATGCCGAGGAGTTGGTGGAAACGGTTATAGCGGAAAGGGTCAAGGCGGTAGCGACATCCGCTGGTAATCCGCGGCGGTTCACTTCGAGGCTTAAAGAGCAGGGCATTTTTGTCATGCATGTGGTGCCAACTTCTGCTTACGCGGTCACGGCTGAAGAAGCCGGGGTTGATGCTGTGGTGGCGGAAGGGGTGGAATCCGGGGGCATGACCAGTTTAGAGGAAGTTTCCACCTTTGTG
>CAZVRN010000067.1:0-11316 GCA_964629485.1 uncultured Thermodesulfobacteriota bacterium
ATCTTTGTCCGCCCCAGTTCGACGGTGATCTCCAGGGGTATATCCAGGATGAATTCAAGTTGATGTTTCTGCCTCTCGCCTTCTTGGGGCTGTTCCTTTAGTGAACCAAAGCTGTGAGCCTGGGCCGGTTCTTGTTTGGTCGGCTGATCCGTGGGCAACGGTGTTCCTTCATCCGATGAATCATCCCAATCATCTGTCAACCCATTGTCATCACTCATGATTTTATCAATATCGCCTTGATTCAGGCCATTGTCATCACTCATGATTTTCTCCTTGCGCTTTTTATTTTGGTTTAATCAAGTTCCTTTAATATCATCGATAATTTGAAAGGCCCTGTTGCCTTTATGCTGACCGGCAAAACCCTTAAATTTGGGCACTCCGGCCACTTTGGCTATAACCGGCTGGTCCACACTCTGTTGAAGCTGAAGCACGTCGCCGACTTTAAGGTCTAAGACATCTTTGGCCGCGAGGCTGGTACGGCCTAATTCGACGGTGATTTCCACCTCGGCCTGACGAACCTGGGCTATGAATCGTTCAATCCATTCACGGTCCACTTCAAGCTGATCACTTTGAAATCCGGCATAGAGCTTGGTTCGGATCGGTTCGATCGTTGAGTAGGGAATACATATGATCAAAGTTCCAACAGACTGTTCCAATTCCACCTCGAATTTAATGACTATAACCACCTCTGTTGGAGCAACCACGCTGGCGAATTGGGGATTTGTTTCAGAGCGGACCAGATTGAGCTTAATCTGGTAAACCGGGCTCCAGGCCTTTTCCAAATCATCAAAGGTCATTCGTATAACTTTTTGAATTAGTTGATTTTCTATAGCCGTGAAGTCTCTACCCTCAATTTTCATGAACGACCGGCCAGTTCCTCCGAAGAAATTATCCACAAGGTTGAATACAAGTTTTGTTTCAATCACCAAAATTCCATGACCCCGCAGGGGATCCATCTTGAAGATATGGAGGCTTGTTGGAACAGGAAGGGAGCGCATGAATTCACCGAACTTGATCATATCCACGGAAAAGGACGAAACATCGATCACCTTGCGTAAAGCGCTGGAAAGTGTGGTTCGTAGCAACCGTGCAAATCGGTCATTAATAATTTCCAGGGTGGGCATCCGTCCGCGTATGATCCGATCCTGATTGGTTAGATCGTAGAGCGTGACACTGGAATCTTCTTCGATTTCGTCAATCTCTGTTTCAATCTCACCGCCGGACATACCCTTTAAAAGGGCATCCACCTCGTCCTGAGAAAGAATCTTGCTCATACGGCTATCCTACTGGACAACAAATTCAGTGAAATAAACATTTTTAACACGGCCCTCGCTCAAGAAGCTGTTAATTCGGCCTATGATTTCCATTCGAAGCCTCATCTTGCCTTCAACAGTCTTTATGTCGTTGAAACTCTTGCTCGAAAGAAGAACCAAAATACTGTCTCTGATCTGAGGCATCCGAAGGTCAATCTCGGATTGAACCTTTGCATTACTTAATTCCAGCTCCAATTTAAGTTTCAGATAGCGCTGGACATTAGGGTCCACAAGATTAACAATATAGGGCTCCATGGCATACATAATACCCAACGTCTCAGGTTCCTTGGTTTTCTCCTTGCCGGAAGCCGTTTGATCGGCCGTTGTTTGATCGGCGGGCTTTTCACCCAGAAAAGGCACCACTCCCGGCGCAAACATCAGCAGCCCCAAAATAGCCCCAACAAGCACCACCAAAACAATCCCCAGAATAAGAAACAAGCCCAGCCTGCTTTTTTTGGCAATCGGCTTCGCTTCCGGTTCAGCCTGCGCATCTCTTTCTTCGTCAACCATTATTTTTTCCCCTATCCAAGTTGTTCTTTGTATATAATTATTTCAATTCGCCTGTTTTTCGCTTTGTGTTCAGGCAGGTCGTCGGGATAAATCGGTTTGGAAGGTCCGTATCCACCGACCCGAAACCGGCTTGGGTCAAGACCCTCATCTTTCGTGAAGTACTCCAATACACTGATCGCCCTGTCCAGGGACAACCGCCAGGCAAGTTCGCCTGATCCACCCTCGGCGGCGCTTCCATCGGTATGACCTTCGATAGAAATTGGGTAAAACCTCAAAGCTCTGATCACTTCTGCCAATCGGTGCAACAGGGGAAGGTTTTCCATTCGGAGAGTTGACTCACCTTCATTGAACAAAATATAATTGGCCAATTGAATAGCCAGGCCTTTCTTAGTAATTTTGACTTTAATGTCTTTTCCGAGAAGATCCATGATCCGCTGGTAGCCGGCTTGATTAAATTTAAAAATGATATCTTTGGCCCTTCTGTTTTCCATGAGCATTTTGGGAGATACCTGCGAGGCTGAAGAGATGAATGAAACTAGTTCCGCCAATTCTCCTTTTTCACCGAATTCCAGTACACCAGAGCCTCCGCTGAAACGCTGAAAAGCCTTTTGAACCGTTTTGACATCCATGGATGACATGGAAATGAGCAGGACAAAGAAGGTCAGGAGCAAGGTGATCAGGTCGGAAAAAGTCACCATCCAGCCGAGAGGATTAAACTGTGAACCTGCATCTTGGTTCTTTTCTCTAGCAGCCATAACGACCCTACTCAGTAGACTCCTTCCCGCCAATGAGAGGGAAAGTAAAACCTTTAAAAGTAAGAGGTTTCAGCTTCCAGGATTTCTTTTGATATCGCCATAGAGCCACTTGTTGAGTCGTGTCCAGGATCAGGTCTATCCGACGGTTGCGTCTTCTGTTTTCAGGGGATGTGTTGGCCACAATCGGCTTGTAACCGGCATACCCGAAAGCTGAGAGCCGGCTCGAATCAATTCCGCCTTCTTCTATAAAAAATTTTAAAATATTATCCGCGCGCGTGGCCGAAACAAACCAGTTGTTTATCAGATTTTCATTTTTAGGGGGAAGATCATCAGTATGACCCTCAATGATGATTGAATATTTAGACCCTCTCATAATATTGGCGAAATCCATGAGAACAGGCTTCATCTCAGGTAAGATCTCCACGCCGTCCGGGGGAAATAAGACCGCCTCCTGGAATCTGATGATTCGGCGGGTCCTGCCTCTCAACATATTGACTTTGCCTTCAACCGTTTCGTGGCTGAGGATAAGCTTCATTCTTTCCATGTCGGATTGGATGGTTTCAACCGGGCTCGAAGGAGGCATTAGACTTCGGCCTTCCGTGTGAGTTGGCGACAGACCTCCCGGCAGAATGCCAAAGGATCCTATCATGGAGCCGAGCACTACCTGTTCTCGGCGTTCGTCGATGACCGCCATGCTGGACAGCATAATGAAAAAAGCCAAAAGAATAATCATCAGAGATGTTTGCATCATCAAGCTGATGTTTGACTTTTCCCAGTCGGGCGGCTCTGGTTCTTGTTTGCGCGCCATAACGAACACCTTTATTCGAAAATAGAGACCCTTAAAATCGGCGGCAAGAAAGAATGCAGCTTTTGCTCTATGATGCGCGGGTTGTCACCTCGGGACAGAGATATAATCCCATGTAAAATCATTTCTTTATGAAGGCTCTCTTCCTTGCTTCTTGTTCGCAGTTTCCCGGAAATCGGGAGAAAGAGTACGTTCGCCAGGACTGCGCCATAGAAAGTGGTAATTAAAGCCACGGCCATTGACGGGCCAATCGTTGAGGGATCATCCATACTTTGCAGCATTTGAACCAGTCCGATCAGGGTGCCGATCATTCCAAAAGCCGGAGCAAAGGTACCCATGGTTTGGAACATTTCAGCGCCCAACCGGTGCCGGTCCTCGATAAAGGCGATTTCAGTTTCAAGGATTTCAGTAATGGACTGGGGTTCCAGACCGTCGATGGTAAGCTGCAAGCCCTTTTTCAGGAAATCGTCCTGTATTTCAGGCAGGGTGGCTTCCAGGGCCAAAATGCCTTCTTTGCGCGCCCTGGTCGCATAATTGACAAAATTTGATATGATTTCTCCAAATGTTAATGTCTTGGCAAAAAAAGCGTTTTGGACGATTTTGATACTTCGAATAACATCCTTAAGAGGATAGTTGATCATTGTGGCGCAAACGGTTCCGCCCAGAACGATGAAGATAGAAGGAACATTCATAAAGGCCGACAGAGGGCTGCCCATCATGATAGATGCGACCAACAGGCTAAAAGAGGCAATAATTCCAATAAAAGTTGCCAAATCCATTTAAAAGCCCCCCTGATGAATTAATTCGTGATATAAATGAAGCAAGGTACGTGCCACGTAAATCTAAAGTATTACTCTAAAACATTATGAACATCGGCTAAATAAAGTCAAGCCTCTTTCAGGGGCTTAATTGCTCGAAATAACAGCACAGCCATGTAATTGTAAAGGTGCTTCAAGAGACTGATTAACAGGATTGCATGACTTTGAATACCACGCAATGTGTCAAGTTTGAGGATGAAAAAAGTCAAGTTTTTGACAAAAAAAACAGGGACTCAATGAGTCCCTGTGAACAAAAATGGTTTGATACAGATTAACGTTTCAGGTTAATCAGTTCGCTCAACATCAGGTCTGTGGTGGTGATTATCTTGGAATTGGCCTGAAAGCCTCGTTGAATAACTATCATGTCCACGAGTTCCTTAGCCAGGTCCACATTGGATTGTTCCAGCGCGTTGGGGTTGAGGTCGCCCGCGCCGCCTTCTCCTGCTGGATTCGAGCTTCGAGTGCCTGAGGTTCGAGTCTCTGCATAGAGGTTTTGTCCCAGTTTTTCAAGACCCCATTGGTTCTGGAAGGTTGCCAGGGCGATTTGATACCTTCCAACATTCTGTCCGTTCGAGTAATTTCCGTAGATGGTGCCATCGCTTCCCACGCTGACTCCCTGGAGATAGCTGGAAGCGTATCCATCCTGAGCTTGATGAATGGTGGTTGAGGCCGCGGCGTATTGGGTTGTCGAAAGGCTTTCCGCCACCCAGTTGTTAAGTCCGAGTTGATTATTTGCACCGAGATTTATTTCAATTGTCTGATCCGCCGCTCCTTGAACATAATTGGCTGTTAATTCGAAGTAGCCGTTATTGTTGGGAGTTAAGCTAGACCAGGTGGGCGGATTGGGTGGGACATTGACAGTATCTATATCCGTTATTTCTTCCGCAGTGATTGCAGTGGGGGTATTGGCTATACCACCTGTATCTGGGTCGAAGGTGATTATACCTCTCATGAGCAATCCGGCGTATTCCGTGTCGGTCACGGAATTTCCATTGATTTCACGGTAATCCTCGGACGGGTCAGTCGTGATGATATATTCCCACTGATTTGGAGTGGTATTTACATCCGAACCGCCTGTCAGATTGGTCGCGGCCATGGCTGTTACAACACCCGTCCCCGTGCCTGTTGCCGCAGCGCTTACGAGACTGCTTGCACTTGTGCTTGCGGCGATAGCCGCCACAACATCATTCGCTGTGCTCGTAATTGAGGTTCCATCATGTGCCAAAGTAACCGTAATCGAGGTTCCGGTCACGTCAGTGACATCGGTGCTCGCTCTGGCCGCGCCCGGGTCAATATAAGTGATGGTGATATTATTACCGTTACTTCCTCCGGAAACTGCCGTGAATGTGATATCGTTATCGGTGCCTGCCAGGCTGGTTGTCAAACTAGCCTGCGGTGCGTTATATTCAGGGTCAAAATAAATGGCCAGATTGTGCGCATCGCCAAGCGAATCATAGACGCGGAGAGAATTTTGGTATACATAACTATTTCCGTTTATGGGATTGTCCTTTGTCCCGTCCCAGGCTTGCCACAGGCTCGCGCTTCGGGAGGCTGAATCAGCTTCAAGATTGGTGATAAAAGTTGCTTTGGAGGTCATGGCGGGTGGAAGATTGCTTGTGTTTAGAACAATGTCATCCGGTGTGCCCACACGCTGTCCATCCTCATCAAGAGCCCAGCCCTGCACAATGTCGCCGAGGGGTGTGACCAGGCGGCCCTGGTTGTCAAGTATGAAATTTCCGGCTCGGGTATAGTAAATTGTGTCAACGTCATCTTTTCTGACCATAAAAAATCCGTCACCGCTGATGGCCAGATCGGTATCTTCCTCTGAGTTGATAAATGCTCCTTGAGAAAAGACGTTGTTTATCGTACCTAAGCTGACACCTTTGCCAATCTGGGCGCTGCCAGACGCAGTGAATATTCTTTGACTAAGGAGGTCCATAAACTGCGGGCGCGCTTGTTTGAACCCGACCGTATTGATGTTTGAGATATTATTACCGATAACAGACATTGCTTCGCCCATGGTGCTTAACCCGGTGATTCCAGTGTATAAAGAGGCGGATACTGACATTTTTTATACTCCTTACTATTTTTATTTAATTAAAAAAAATTATTTTTATTTTTCTTCTTCTGGCTTTGTCTCGTTAATTTGAATGATACTGGCCAGATCAAAACTGATTTCGTTCATGAGAGGCACCGGATTTCCGCTCTCATCAAAAGTTAGGCCCGTAATTTTACCTTTCATATAGGTGTTTACGTCGACAAGGCTGCCGTCTGCATTTTCAGCTATGGCTTCAAATCTGTATATTCCATCTGGCGCAGGCCTGCCGTAATGGTCGGTGCCGTCCCAGTCAATTTTATGGTCGCCAGCCTGTGAAGACGAGTTGTTGAGAACTTTTATCAAATTGTTGTTCTGGTCATAGATATTTATTTGAATCTGAGCCACAGCGTTTTGTAATTCATAAAAGCCTTCATTTGTCAGTTGGCCTCCCTTGACGCCGAGATATTGCCCGGGGGTCGTTACTTTTTTTCCAATCAGACTGACAGCCTGGTAGTTGTCCCGGGCTGCTGAGGCCTTGGCCAATTCCCCCAGGGTATCATTGATGTTGTAAAGCTGTTCTAAGCTGGTAAACTGGGCGAGCTGGGAAGTGAATTCGGTTGAGTCAAGGGGATTAAGTGGGTCTTGGTGCTCCAGCTGTTTAATAAACAAAGTTAAAAATTCATTTTTACTCAATTTGCCGGCGGCATCAGCTTGTTTGTTGGAAGAATCAGCCTGATATTTTGGTAAATAATTGCGCGTGACCTGGTTTTGAACGATAGCAGTCATATTTTTACTCCTGCATCTTGATCGATATTAAGTAAAAAGATCCACCAAACGGTCGTTTAACTTTGCGGCCGGTAAACCATCAGGAAATTGCTCAGTTAAGTCGTGGTTAAATGCTGATTCCACATTTGAAAAACTCTCAGCTTTGGAATCAAAGGCGCTCCAGGCTTCATTTTTTCCGGGAAAATCTCTTTCTCCGTAGTCACAAAAAACATCAAAACGATCCAGGTTAATGCCTTGGTCCGCCATGATTTTTCTTAACTGGTTCTGGTTCAGTTCCAGCTCATGCTTTACCAGCCCATTTTCCGTAACTATCTTGGTTTGCAATTGGTTATTTTTATAACTTATGTTAATTTTGATTTGCCCGAGTTCGGGTGGAACAAGCTGTATCTTAATTCTGTGCCGATTATTTCGTAATGAATAAGCAATGATTTCACTGATCTGCCTGATGATGGATTCAGAGAGATAGGAAGGCCGGGGGGTATCAAAACCTGAATTCATAGCAGACTTTATTGCAAGTTCTCCTCCGTCAGTGGTCAAGCCCCCGCCTAACGTGCCTTGTCCCTGATTAGAGTATGATCTTGAATTCTGATGCTGAAGTCCTTCTGAAAAATCCCCGCCATTCAAGATAGTTCGGGCTGAAACTGCACCCGAACGCAGTATTGCGACAGCCGGGCTGTTTCTCAGCAGAGATTCCTGCTCAACCTGACCGCTACCCATGGCTTGAATCAGGCTGATGATTCTATTGAATGTGGGTTGAATCCGAATAGTATTTTTTAAGCGTAAATTTTGAATCATGGTTTTGATACGGCATTTCTGTTGAGATGTCAGCACGTTCGGCCGTCCCAATGAGTCGAGAAAGTTCAGAAACTTCTCCATGGACATTCGGCCATTCCCTGCCTTTAGCGCGGTCCACAATTTTTTAATGTCTTTAGACTGAACTCCAAGGGAGGTTAATAGATCTTTGATGTTTCCCAGGTCTACGCCGGCGAGGTTCATTCCTTTTAAATTGCTTTGTCCATATTTCAAAAGAAGACTGCGTAAAGTTTCGGAGCTGAATTTTTCGCCTTGGCTGAGGTCCGATATAACATTACTGACCTGGTCAGGATTGAAACCAAGCTCCGTGAGAAATCGGCCAAGCAATGGAAGAGAAGATTCTGTTAAGATCAGGCCCTGTTGAGGGGTCTTCAGATCGGAACCGATAGTCGCCATGATGCGGTCCAGGGTTAGCTGCCCGTTGGCCAGGCGTTTCATGATTTGGTCAATGGAATCCTTTGAAAATCCGCTTTCTTTAAGAACTTTCCCCAGAAGGGGGAGGTCCTTTCTTTGCATGAAAATACTGCTCCATGGCAATCCCAAGTCTTTTGCCTGTTCTTTGAAAAATTCCACTGGTGATTTTCGGACTGTTTCGGTCCTCTCCCGGCCTCGGGAGGAACTCTCTCCAGGTTTATTCAACTCTTGAACTGTGTCGTTCAGTAAGTTTCTAAACTGATTTTTTTCTGCAAGCCCGGTGTATAAATTTTGGCTGAGCGAGGTGTCATCCAAAAAAAGGTCAGCCTGTGTTTGTAGGGGTGATTCAATACTTGAAGCTTGCATCAAGGTTTTGCTCCCGATCATTATTACGAGTTATTCGAATGTGCAGCAATCGGCGTGCCACTTCGAATCTAATAAAATTTTTACTATAATTTTAACAGGTTATATATCTAAGGGAGAGAGAAAATTTGGGTGAGGTCAGGACGTCTCAGGCAGATTTTACCGATTATATTTCTAGATATCTAGAACTTTTTTCCATATTTTTTTAAAAAATTTAAAAAGAAATTGAAAATATGGCCTTTTGAAAACCAGTAATCTTACTGAAATCGCCAAAGGCGGTAATGAGCTCGGTTAAAGAACGAAGTTTGGCAGGGGGCCTTAGTTTTGCGTTTGATAATAGTGCCTAGAAAATTAGGCTGCTCATTTTTTCTTCTTTATAACCGGCTGGCTGGAATTCGCTTTATGATCTGCCAGCATCTTGGTTAATCTGGCGGCTTTAGTCGGCTTCACAAAAGCCAATATCTTTCCGGCCGATCGGCCATTCATGGAACCAAGGATGCGCACGGCCACTTTATCGTCGCAGCTGTCTATGAGTGCGGCCGCATTTTCCGGCCGCATGGCGCTGTAAGCTTTAACCAGGTGGTTTATTTTCGCGTCTTCAAGCGCTTTTTGCTCTTGGATGAGTTTTTCTAACTTGTGAGTCAGCTCCTCTTTTTGTTTGATGAGCCCATTTAGTTTGGCGGTCAGCTCCATGGCCCTTTTTTGTGTTTCTTTTTCCAGGGCCTTCAGGGCTTCTTCTTTTTCCCGGAGACGCTGTTCCTTTTCTTTCAGTCTCTGGTCCTTGCTTTTCAATACCAAGAGCATGGCTTTATATTGTTCCATAAGTGACAAGTCTTTGGGAGGAGGCAATATTTCATCAGGACTGGTTCGCGGTGTTTCCGCCTCGGGTTGCTCTGCCGCGACAGCTACTGAAGGGGTGATCACTGAAGTCCCCTTGGCAAGGAAGAGCAAATATCCGCCGGCAAAAGTCAGTTTAAGGGTCAGGCTTACAATGATAACGATCTCTAAACTCAGCCAGCAAGACCGGCTTTTTGATCCTTTCCTAGTTTTTTTCATCTTTCCTTCCGGCCCTTAAAGTATTTATTTCGTCAATGGTTTTTTGCTCTTTTTTCGCTTCGTCGTCGTAATAGGCTTGGCGTTTTATTTCTTTAAAGCGTTCTATGATCTTACGGTCTACGGAAGCCTTGATAAGCTTTTTGCGCTGGCTTTCGGTTTCTGTTTCAGCTTGTGCCAATTTGTCCCGAGTCGCAGCTCTTAACCTACGCAGTTGATCCAGATAATTTGAATACCATGCGATAATCGGCATAGTGACTCCGGGCGACGTCATCTGTTTCTTTGCGGCGACGGTTATATTCGCGGCTTTTTTTTCTATCATTTCAAGATTATTCTGAATAGCCTGCATACTCCGCACCCGGTTTGCAAGCTCGTACTTCTCTGTGTCTTCTTTCTGGCGGCGATATCTGAGGAGCGGTTCAAGTGGGAATCGAAACATGGCTAACTAAAGACCTTTTTCATGTCATCCAGGGCTTGATCAAAGCTTACCCCTTCCTCGGGGGCCTGTTTTAAAAAAGCCTCGAATCGCGGCATTATCTTAATTGCGTAATCAATCTCAGGATTCGAACCCTGAATATAAGCTCCAATATTGATCATATCTTCAGACTTGACATAGTTCGCAACCACATCAGTAAGACGTCTGGCCAGGTTCAGGTGATTCCGATCCACGACATCGATCATGAGCCGGCTGATGCTTACGAGTGGATCAATAGCTGGATAAAGGTTACGGGCAGCCAGGTCTCTTTTCAGAATAATATGGCCATCCAGGATGGACATGATGGCGTCGGCTAACGGTTCATTGATATCGTCACCTTCAACCAGCACCGTGTATAAGCCGGTTATGCTCCCTTTTTCGTTCCAGATTCCGGCCCTTTCCAGCAGATGTGGCAGTTGGGCAAAAACCGAAGGAGTGTAGCCTCTTGTCGTGGGCGGTTCTCCGATGGACAAGCCGACTTCCCTTGATGCGTGGGCAAATCTGGTGGCTGAGTCCATCATAAGGATGACATCGGCGCCTTGATCTCGAAAGTATTCGGCCACCGCAGTAGCCACAAAAGCACCTCTTATCCTGACCAGGGCCGGTTGATCGGATGTGGCGGCTACGATCACCGAGCGTTTCATGCCTTCTGGACCCAGGCCTTTATTAATGAATTCTTTTACCTCTCGGCCGCGTTCCCCTATCAGGGCTATTACATTGACGTCAGCCTTGGTATGGCGCGCAATCATGCTGAGCAGGGTGCTTTTGCCCACGCCTGAACCGGAAAAAATACCGACTCGTTGCCCCTTGGCAATGGTAAGCAGAGCATTGATGATTCGAATTCCTACATCTATCGGTTCAGTAATGCTAGCCCGCTCCAGGGGATTACATGGCTGATTGTAGATCGGGTAGAAAGCCTCAGCCTTTATGGGCCCGAGGTCGTCAATAGGGTTGCCAAGTCCATCGAGGACGCGACCCAATATGTCCGGCCCGACCCGGACAGAGGCACTAGAGCGCAAAGGTACAACACGGCAGCCCGGGGTGAGGCCCTGAATCGACCCCAGAGGCATAAGCTGAATAGAACCTTGGTGGAATCCGACAACTTCTGCCTCGATAGCCCCGCGTCCATCCTTTGGGAAATTATGGCACAGGTCTCCCACTGATGCGGCCGGG
>CAZVRN010000068.1:0-11236 GCA_964629485.1 uncultured Thermodesulfobacteriota bacterium
CTGAAGGCGGGAAAATTTTAATGATAACAGCGAAGGCATAAATAAGCAGAATAGCCTCCCAGAAAACGGGAATTGAAATACCAACGATCGCTATGCCTGTAAATGAAGCATCCAGGTATGAATTTCGTTTCAAGGCGCTGAATACTCCTATGGGAATTCCCAGTATCCAGGCCCAAAAAGTCGCCCCGAGAAAAAGTTCAAGGGTTACCGGTAATCTGCGCAAGAACATTGTCAAAACCGGTTCCCCACTGGAAAGTGAGGTCCCCCATTCACCCCTGAAAAAATCCCGAATCCATATATAAAATTGAACCTCAACCGGCTTATCCAGGCCATATCGCGCCCTGACTTCTTGAACAATACTTTCGTCGGTCAGATCGACATTCTGTTGCATTGCCGCCCGGATAGGGTCACCGGGCAGTAACCTGACCATAGCAAATATAAGAACCGTAACGAGGGCTAAAATGATTAACGAATAAATGAGTCTTCTTATGATGTAATCTCTCATACCCAATTGAAACTTCTCCTAATTCATCACATCCGACGCTGTTCCGATGATCCTATATAATCAGGTGGCCTATGTTCTCCGGCTAATTAGAATTTTTACATACTGAATATTGATGTCAACCGAATCTTTATGGCCTTCGGGGTTTCAACCACGACATTAAATCCGATTTTAGTCGCTATAATTACTGCATCTCTCATTGTTAAATCGCCAAGTCTTTAGCATGAGCGGTATTCTATGTCAAGATAATTTCCGAATTTAACATGATATCGCCCTGTTCATCGTCGTCCCGCTAACCTTAAACCTGCAACAGATAGTAAGAGACGATTACAGCAAGATCATCATTTTTGAAGCCATGGCCGTAAATACGGGCTCGTCGCTGACGCCCATAGGCAACCCCCAGAATATTTTTCTCTGGCACCAATGGGGCCTTTCGTTCCCTGCCTTTGTTGGAGAAATGGCTCCGCTTGTTTCCATCATGTCAATTTGGTTGCTTGCCATGATTTTTCTCTGTTTTTCTTCAAAAAAAATAAAGGTCGCCAACAACCATAATCACGCTGTGGTTCATGGACTGTTCATCATGTCTGCAATATTGCTGATCGTCTTTATTGTTTCTGTTGAATTAGGATACGAAAAATATTTTTTGGCGATAGTCTTTTTATCTATGCTGATGACCCATAAAAGCGTTGTCTTAAAATCTGATTGGGGGCTTATTCTTCTTTTTATTGTCATTTTTATTGACCTGGACCTTATCTGCCAGCTTAAGGCAGTAAAACATCTGCTTGCCATGCTGGATTTCAGCAACACCCGCACATTGTTCCTTTCCGGTGCCTTATTTTCACAAGTCATCAGCAATGTTCCATCGGCTATTCTGCTTGCCCATCATTCAAGCAATTTCAAGATGATCGCCTACGGTGTCAACATTGGCGCAAACGGATTGCTGGTTGGTTCCTTTGCCAATCTGATCGCTTTACGTTTTTCAAAAAAAACCTCCAACTATTTTTCTTTTCATGCTTACTCGTTGACTTACTTCATAATTACCCTAATTTCCTCTTATTGTTTGTTAATTTAATGACCACCATTAAAAATTTGAGGGATACTGACTGTTTTTTTAGCCTGACTCAATAAGTAATCCATTGAGGGGACAAGTTATCAGTAAAAGCGGCCAGGGCCACAGGTGTAAGCCCGTGGATGAAAGCGTTAAACAGCCATAATATATGAAACATGCTAAAATTATGATATGTTCATCCCATGGAAATTAGATTAAGCGCTCATGGAACGTGTGATCCTCCCGGATGTTCGGCTTCAGGAATAATCGGAGAAATAAAAGCGCACACCAGTAGAATGCTTCGGGAAAAATTTGAATCGGTGAAAAAAATTTACCGAGGAATGAATTTTGATCACTTGGTTTTTTTCTTCTCGACTGTTGACAGTAATGAAGAAATCATTAAAAAAACACACTAGAATATCAGGAAAAACTGACATAAGCGCCACGGGCGTGAGTCCGTGGGCATCTGCTTCGAGAAAGTTTTCCTAATAATTAAGGAGTCGACGCGTGGGCAATTATTTTGTATGGAATGTCCCTCCTGTTATTTTCAAGACAGTCGTCCCAGGGATTGGTCTCACGCTTGAACTCCGATACTATGGGCTTTTTTTTGCGGCTACGGTGCTTGGTAGCTACTTCCTTTGGCGCTGGCAGATGAGACGTGCAGGCTATAAGGATCGCGAAATCGATGCCTGGTTTATAATAGGACTGGTCTCTATCATTGTTGGTGCGCATCTGGGTCATGTTATCTTTTATAACTGGGGTTACTACATGGCCCATCCAAAAGAAATAATTTTTTTTAAAGGTCAGGGCCTTGCCAGCCATGGAGCGGCGACTGGCGTTATCCTTGGCATTTTAATTTACAGCCGGATTTTTAAGATTCCGGCCATGGAGGTTTTTGATGCTAATACCTTTCCCGCCGCCTTGGCCGCAATGCTTGTCCGGCTCGGGAATTTTTTTAACCATGAAATCGTGGGCCGAGTGACTCAGGTTCCCTGGGCTGTCCGGTTCAAATACTACCTGGATAATGGAGCTCACCCGCGTCACCCCTCGCAATTGTATGAATTTTGCCTGGGCGCCCTGGTAATGACAGTTTTGTACCTCGTTGACCGGCGATACGGGCCCAAACGCCCCAGGGGTCTTTTATCGGCCGTCTTCCTGGTTGTTTACTTCTCCGGACGTTTTCTTGTTGAATTCTTCAAAGAGTTTCAGCGGCTGAATCCGGAGCGGTCTTTTTTAACGATGGGTCAGTATCTTTCCATTCCGTTTATAATCACTGGCATTATCCTTTTTGTAAAAGCCAAACGCACCGGCCCGCAGGATCCCGCGGCTTGGTCTCGTATTTCCGCCGGGGAAGGGGGGTCTGGCGGGTTGAAAGAAACAACAGGGAGCAAAAAGCGTGATTCGAAAATTCGATGATGCTGAATCATATTGTTTTTACCGGTGAGATATTGTTATAATATGACATCCCTTTAAAACGAGTAATTTTGTTGAAATTGAGAAAGGTGGAACCTGACAACGAGTTCGGCCAAAGGACGAAATTCTTAAAAGGGCTCAAACACTACTGGACATATATATGAAGAGGTTGATTTATGAATGATAATAGCCCCTTTAAAGTTGAAAAGGATGGGTTTATTGCTTGGCTTACTCTAAATCGTCCTGAAAAGCGCAATTTTTGGTCTTCTTCAGGGATGGGACTTGATTACGATTAGAAAAAATTTTTTAGTTGGGGCATGGAAGAGGCCGGGGTTCACGGAATCCACGAACTGATAGGCGTGGCGTACAGAAGGCCAGCGTTTTTTGGGCTTGCTTTGATGTTTAAAGGGATAAATGATTTTGTGGTGGCTGGGGTTGGAATGTCGGCCCGGGATTCAGAGAGATCTTTAAGCTAACTCTTTATTTGGGTGAAAAAAATATTAGTGGAGTGTTGCGGTTTAATGAAGCGATTTAGTTTGCTTTATGGTTTTACCTTTGATATAAGAAAAAACAAAATTGAATTGGTTTCCTACTGATTGAGGGATTTTTTATCGGGGAGCGAAGTGTATTTAAACTGAGTTCGTATGTAATTTGTAAATAGGCAGCGAGGCAGTCTCGCAAATTTTTTTGGGGGTTTTATTTTGATATGGATAAAATAATTGAAAACTTTGAAGACGCAGGTCACGACAAAGACCAGGACATAAACCATGACAATGAGCAGGACTCGGACCAGGACAAAGGTCAGGATACAGATCAGGCTCTGTCCGCCGAAGAGAGCGACCAGCCGGGTTCCGAAGATGAGTTAAGTTTTGGCGAGCTTTATGAGGAAAGCTTTAGACCTTTGGAAGAAGGTGAAGTCCTGCGTGGGACTGTCGTTCAGGTAAATAAAGAAAATGTCATGGTCGATATTGGCTACAAATCCGAAGGCCGAATCCCGATTAATGAGTTCTTGGACGAAAATGGCAATGTGAATGTCAAAGTTGGAGATGAACTCGAAGTTGTCTTGGAACGTTATGAAGGGGAGTTCGATGATATCCTTCTGTCCAAAGACAAGGCGGCTAAGATAAAGGTCTGGGATGAGATTAGCCGGATTTATAGTGAGGACGGCGTGATTGAGGGAAAAGTGACAGCCCGGGTAAAAGGTGGTCTGGCGGTGGATATCGGCGTGACCGGGTTTCTTCCTGGGTCTCAGGTTGACCTCAGGCCGGTTAAGAACCTCGAAAGTTTCGTTGGAGAAGTTTTTAATTTTAAAATATTAAAGTACAACAAACGTCGGGAAAATGTAGTTTTATCCCGCCGGGCAATTCTTGAGGAAGAACGAAATATACTGAAAAGGGACACCACCAAGTCTATGAAAGAAGGCGCCATCATGAAGGGTGTTATAAAAAATATCACCGATTACGGGGCCTTCGTCGATCTGGGTGGTATTGATGGTCTTTTGCACATAACGGATATGTCCTGGGGAAGGGTCGGGCATCCATCTGAACTTTTCAAAATCGGTGATGAAATCGAGGTTAAAGTCCTTCGTTTTGACCGGGAGCAGGAACGTGTTTCTCTGGGCTTAAAGCAGCTTCAAGAAGATCCCTGGCTTCAGGCCGAGACACTATATCCATTGGGCACGAAGATCACCGGCAAGGTGGTCTCGCTTACTGATTACGGCGCCTTCGTGGAGGTTCAGGAAGGGATAGAGGGATTGATTCATGTTTCGGAAATGTCATGGACACGAAAAATCAGAAATCCTTCTAAATTGTTATCTGTTGGTGATCTGGTCGAGTGCAAGGTATTGAGTATCGACGCTAAAAACAAGCGTATTTCCCTGGGGATGAAGCAGGTGGAACCCAATCCCTGGGATATTGTCAGTGAGAAATATCCTGTTGGCACCACTATTGAAGGCAAGATAAAAAATATAACCGACTTCGGTATCTTCATCGGGATAGACGAAGGCATTGATGGTCTAGTTCATGTCTCTGATATTTCCTGGACTAAACGCATCAAGCATCCTTCCGAATTATATAAAAAAGGCGATGAGGTCCAGGCTGTCGTGCTCAAAGTCGATAAGGAAAATGAAAGATTTTCCTTAGGTATTAAACAGTTAGAAGTTGATCCCTGGGAACTGATTCCGTCAAAATACCCCACGGGCAGCCGAGTAACTGGTACAGTGACCAATATCACTGATTTTGGCCTCTTCGTGGAACTGGAGGAAGGGATTGAGGGCTTGGTTCACATTTCTGAGGTTGGTCGGGTCAAAGGGAAAAATTTGAGAGATCTTTACAGCTTGGGTGATGTTATTTCAGCCAAGGTGATCAACATCAGCGTTGCGGACCGTAAAATCGGGCTGTCAATCCGGCGTTTGAAGAAGGATGAGGAGAGATCCTATTTGGATCATTATGCGAGTACCAGCAAAGCCGCGACTTCCAGCCTCGGGGAACAGCTTCAGCAGGCCCTGAGTCGGGCTAATTTGAATAACAATCTTCAGGCTGAACCGGCAACAGAGCCTGAAGCCGAGGAGCCGTTGTCTTCTGATGAACCGGCCTCTGATGAAGAGGCGCTTTCAGAAAACGAGAGTGCTGGTTCTGTCCCGGAAGAGACTGAACCTGCTGAAGAGAACGCTTCTTTTGAGGAAACGGTGTTTACGGAAGAAGATTCCTCAACTGATGAAGAGTCATCCTCTGAAGAAGGAAATCTTGACGATGCTGCCTCAACCGAAGAGTCAAATCCTTCTGATCTTGAAAAAAGCCGGGAAAACACTTAGAAACTGATGTGTTTGCATTGATATCTCATGGTTTTTGTTAGAGAGTAAGCATGACTGCTGCTTCATCAAACGGCCGGCCACTCCGAACAGGAAGTGGTCGGCGTTCTTATCTTGTGACCTGGCTTGTTATACTCGGTCTCATTGCCGTCTTGGCCGCGATTTTTGGAGCCGCGGCCTATTTTTTCGGCGGGTTTACTGATAGGGTACCAGGCGTGGCGGTCGGGGTGGTCGAGATAAAGGGAGTTATCGTCAACTCTGAGGCCATTCTCGGGATATTAGCCAGTTTTAGCCGCGATCAAAGAATCAAAGCTGTAATTCTCAGGATAGATTCACCCGGCGGCGGGGTGGCCGCCACTCAGGAAATCTATCGCGAAGTGATGAGAACTCGTCAGAGAAAAAAAGTCATCGCATCCCTGGGCAGTATGGCTGCTTCAGGCGGGATTTACATAGCTTCTGCTGCGGACCAGATACTGGCCAGCCCCGGGACCCTGACAGGCAGTATAGCTGTCATCATGCACTTTGCCAACTATCAGGAGCTGTTTCGTAAAGTCGGCTTGAAATCCGTGATTATTAAGAGTGGTGAATTTAAAGATATTGGGTCACCCACCCGTAAAATGACCCCCAGGGAAAAAGAGATTTTACAATACCTGGTTGATCAAGTTCACCAGCAGTTCATAAAAGATGTCGCGAAGGCCCGTAAAATGCCGGTCGAAAAAGTGGCTGCCTTGGCTGATGGGCGGGTTTTTACCGGCGAAGAGGCGGTCCGCCTGGGTTTGGTGGATAGCCTTGGCAACTTTGAAGATGCGGTAGCTTTGGCACAAAAAATTTTAGGGCTGAAAACCCGGCCCAAGCTGGTTTATCCAAAACGGAAAAAATCATGGCTCTGGGATTTAATAACCGGAGAGGATCGGACGAGCGTATTGCCTGATTGGCTTAAATTGCCCTTTCAACTCCAGTATCGTTACGTGCCAGGCTTGTAGCATGGCAACCGCCGAAACAGCTTCTCTGGCAAGGAAACTTTCGAACTGGTTTGAATAGGCTCTTCTCTCAAAATTCAGAAACAGGACAGACCTTATGTTGAAAAGAGAGCTCATCGCCGCC
The DNA here is from genome assembly GCA_964629485.1 of uncultured Thermodesulfobacteriota bacterium. Lineage (GTDB taxonomy): Bacteria > Desulfobacterota > Desulfarculia > Adiutricales > JAFDHD01 > JAFDHD01. The sequence goes on from CAZVRN010000068.1 coordinate 6,877, forward strand.
CTGGCAAGACGGCATAATGACTTGAAAATCAGAGACGTGGAGTATATGGTCCGGTTGATTTTCGATGCGGTGACTGAAGCCTTGATTCGGGGAGAGAACATCGAGCTTCGAGGATTTGGTTCTTTCCATGTTCGTGAGTATGCTCCAAGACAGGCCCGTAATCCAGGAACCGGCGAGAGGGTGAACCTTGATCGGCGCCGGTCAGTTTTATTCAAGGCCAGCAAGGAGATCAAGAAGCGCCTCAACGGTGACTAATCATCCACTTTGAACGGAAGGATCAAAAATTACGTTTTATCTTGGATGCCTCCATCCATCTCGCTAAAGTCTGTGAACTCCTGTTTTTCATGGGAAAGATGCGTTGAGAGACTTCGGCCGCCCTGGATAGGAGCCTCTTAAGAATAAGTAATTTTGTTGAAATTGCAGACGGCCAAAATTTAACCACCCAGGATTATTAACAATATTTCGAGGAGTTGAACTTGAGCCTGGCAGGTAGTTCAATTAAAGGGCGAAGTTTTTAAGAGATTTTAAATAAGACTTGTGTCGCCAAGGCCTTCTCGAATGATTTTCGGAATATCGTCCACAAGTGAAACCACGGTTGAAGGTTCACCCGGTACGGATCCGCCGTCCACTATCAGGTCCAGGAGACCCTTGAAACGAGCCTCGACCTCTTCAGGGTTCCGAATGACTTCCCCTTCGTTCAGGGCGGCGGTCGTATTTATGATAGGATTACCCAGGGCCTTGACCAGGGCCAGGCATATTTTGTGGTCCGGGACACGGATACCAGCTTCCTTGCGCGCGGTGAGCATGATTTTGGGGACCAGACGAGTCCCCTCCAGAATGAAGGTATATGGGCCTGGCAAGAGCCGGCGCATGGTTTTATAAGCATAATTTGATACTCGGGCATATTTGCTGATATCCTTCAGGTCAGCGCAAATAAAGCTGAAGGGCTTTCTCTGATTCTGCTGCTTGAGGCGGTAGATCTTTTCAATTGCCTTTTTTTGGTATAAGTTGCATCCGATGCCGTAATTTGTGTCGGTCGGATAGGCAATGACCCCGCCGTTTCGAACGACTTCGATTACTTTGTTAATGAGTCTCAGTTGAGGATTTTGAGGGTTAATTCGAATAATCATCACTAGATGTTTTTTTCGGATTTAATAAAAACATAACATGGGGTCTCGATCCTGTCAATGAGGTTCGAAAACTGAAGGAGCATGGTTTGTCACCCTGGATAATTTACATTTTTGTATTTGTTGTCGGAGCTTGCCTGGGCAGTTTTATCAATGTCGTTATCCATCGCCTTCCACGGGGTTTCTCCCTGGTTTCTCCCGGGTCTATGTGCCCTCAATGCGGGGCCCACATCACCTGGTATGATAACCTTCCTCTTTTGAGTTATCTTATCCTGCGCGGCCGGTGTCGAAAATGCAATGCCAGAATTTCACCTCGTTACCTTTTTGTGGAATTCATAGTCGCTTTATTAACCCTGGCCGTCTATATGAAATTCGGATTTACTCTTCGGGCCTTATTTAGCCTTTACCTCGTGCTTTCTCTGGTCGCAATCACATTCATTGATCTGGACGAAATGATTATACCGGACAAGATCACCCTGCCCGGAATAACACTAGGCCTGCTCGCGGCCATTATAGTTCCTGACTGGAGTCTTGTCGGACCCTGGATGGGCGGATGGCTTATCTCATTGGGTTTGACCAATTTTCGTCTTCTCTCCCTGAGTGGATCAGTACTTGGTCTTTTTTTGGGCGGAGCACTTGTATGGTTTATTTTTAAACTTTATTACCTCGTTCGAAAGGAAGAAGGCATTGGAGGTGGTGATTTTACTCTACTCTCGATGATTGGAGCTTTTTTGGGCTGGCGATCCGTCTTTGTCAGCTTGTTTTTGGGTGCTATAATCGGAGTGGCCATAGTGATCGTTGCGGCTGTTTGGCATCGTAAACTGGAAGCCCGGCAGCGCCTTCCTTTTGGGCCTTTTCTCTCACTGGCCGCCTTGATATACTTGTTTTATGGTGAAGCTCTCATTCATTGGTACCTGCATTGAACTAATCTTAATAAACACTGGAATGCGTCATGATGGGCATCAAAGAACGCGGGCTTCGTTTTGAGATTGTAGTAAGCCTGGCTTTGCTGGTGGCGGCGGCTGTGGGCCTGGTGGGACTGGTAGTGTTTAAATACACTCAGCGGGAGATGATTGCGCTCAAAATTGAGAGTGGTTTGATTCTGGCCGGTTCCATTGGGGAAAGACTGACTGCCGCGTCCCCCAAAGAAGACCTCCAGTATCTGGTCAATACTTTGTCTCAAGTTGGTTTTGAGGGGATTGTCGTCCTGAATCAAAGGGCTGAAATCCTGGCCGCCACGCCGAGTTGGTCCCCGGAGAAACCGCCCCGGCGGAAAGATCTTGAGCGTGCTCTTAGAACCGGGCAAACAAAAAGCTTTTTAAACCGAACAGGAATCCTTTTTTTCGGATCGGATCCGACCCTGGCTCTGGCTGTCCCCCTTTTTAAAGGGCCGAGAACTATAGGGGTTGTCGGGCTTTATTCCTCTCTCGCTGATTTGCGGGCCTCATGGGTCAGAACGCGCTGGATTATTTTTCTGTATTTACTCCTGGATACGCTGGTAATGGTCGTTTTCGGGACCTATCTCCTTTCCCGGCGCCTGGTGAACCCCCTGGCGCGAATGCTTGACCGGTTCAAGGCGTTGGCCGAAGAAAGATATCAGCCCGGCCTGGAACCGGTCAGCGGGACAGGTGAAATCGGTCAATTGGAAACGGCGTTCGAATCCATGGCGCGGAACTTGATCGAAAACAGGCGGAAACTTGAAGAGAATATCGCCAACCTGAAGCAAACGCAGGCCAGTCTTATTAAATCGGAAAAACTAGCTACCGTAGGCCGGTTGGCCGCCGGGCTGGCGCACGAATTGGGAAACCCCATGGGTGCAATTCAGGGGTTTGTCCATCTTCTTCGTCGCGAGGATTTAACCAAGGAGGAAAGCCTCGATTTTCTCAACCGCCTGCAGTCTGAGTTGAACCGTATGGATTCCATCATTCACTCCCTGCTGGATTTTGCCCGGCCGGCTAAAACTGAAACAGGACCGGTGGACGTCAACAAGCTTGTCACAGAGGGCTTGGCTCTGGCCGAGGTACAAAAGTGGTTCAAGACTTTTCACGTGATCACCGATCTTGCCTCGGATCTGCCTCCTGTTCGGGCTGAAGAGAACCAGTTGACCCAGGTTTTGCTCAATTTATTGAGTAATGCCGGCCAGGCGATGCTCGATGGTGGCACAATAACGGTTCGCACCGGTTGGCACGGACAGGATGAAGTTTTCATTTCCGTGGCTGACACCGGGCCGGGCATTAGGCCCGAGGATCTGGGAAAAATTTTTGACCCGTTTTTTACCCGGAAAGAACCAGGGGAAGGCACCGGCCTGGGGCTGAGCGTCAGCCTCTCCATTGTCGAATCTTTCGGGGGGCGCATTGAAGTTGAAAGTCAGCCGAACCAGGGAAGTCTTTTGACTGTATTTTTACCTGTGATGGGGGAGGAGAAGGCATGACATCAGGAAATAAACAACGGATTCTGGTGATAGATGACGAAGAAAATATGCGTCTCGTTTTGAAAACCTGCCTCACCCGGGAGGGATATCAGGTTGTTGAAGCGGTCAACGGTGCCGAAGGACTGATCTGCCTGGACCAGGAAACTTTCGATTATATTCTGTGCGATGTACGTATGCCGGTTATGGATGGTTTGACCTTTCTTAAGGAAGTTAAGGCGCGTGGTGTGCTGGCACCGGTAATAATGCTATCAGCCTATGGAACCGTGGAATCCGCCCTTGAAGCCACTAAGGCCGGCGCCTTCGATTATGTGTTTAAACCTTTTAATCCCGAAGAGATATTACTCGCCCTGAAAAAAGCCGAAGAACGGGAAAAACTCAAACGGGAAAACCTGGCCCTGCGCCGCGCCGCGGCGGAAAGACCCCCCGCCGGAATCGTGGCCCGGAGCAAGGCCATGGCCAATCTTCTGGTGATGCTGGAAAAGGTGGCTAATGCAACCAGCCCGGTTTTGATTACCGGTGAATCGGGCACGGGAAAGGAACTAGTAGCCAGGGCTATTCATGAAGCCGGTCTGAGGTCGGAAAAACCCTTTGTCCCGGTCAATTGCGGGGCCATTCCAGAGAACTTGATGGAAAGTGAACTGTTCGGCCATGTACGCGGGGCCTTTACCGGCGCGGTTCAGGATCGGGACGGCCTTTTCAGGGAAGCCGACGGCGGCACGCTGTTCTTGGACGAAATCGGAGAATTGCCTTTATCCCTCCAGGTTAAACTGCTTCGAGGCATACAGGAACAGGAGATTCGGCC
>CAZVRN010000069.1:0-11122 GCA_964629485.1 uncultured Thermodesulfobacteriota bacterium
CCTCCTTTAGGTCTACTTTTTCCAGTTTACCGAACTCCATAAGCGCTCCTTTATTCCTGAATTATGCGGGAGTTCCCTCAAAGAGAGCCTCCGCAGACCCTTTCCCCCATTTTTTGATCGGTTTGCCATTGTTTAGAGCCGGAAATCAGACCGGGACCGAACAAAACAACTCCGATCCAGCCTCCATATCCGTCTGAACCCCATTTTCCATGTTTTTCAGAAATACTCCTCCCTCTGAAATTTTTCAAGCATATTTTCAGGTCAAGCCTGCTCAGTGTTTCCAAGCGAGTACCGCCCGGTAGTGGTGACGCAACGGAAAAGCGGTCGCCACATGCACATACCATCTTCTCGCATGGTAGGCGATACGCGCCCCCGCTTTGATCAACCGCATGATGATCCATTCGATGGACCGGTTTGCATCTTCACCCCACAGATAGAACCGGCGGATCAGACGGAGCAGGTTATATGCGAGAAAACCCATCTTGAACCTGGCTTCATTCGCCGCGAACCGATGACAACTTGTCTTATCCCAACGCAGAGTGTTCTTGCCCTCCTTTATTCGGTTCTCAACATCACCACGTCCATTGTAGACTTTGACCACCTTGCCAGCCGGAAGCCTGGAATTGGTCACGATGAAATAGTACCTGGGAAACAGTTCATCAAAATGCCATTCGATTTTGGCGACCACCCGCCGGGGCTTGTTCCAGCTTTTCGCCTGGTACTCCAGGTCAACATACTTGGTCTGTACCCCGTTTTGTGGTGGACGACCGACCGGTCTTCTGAGGTGTGGCTTGATCATCCTTGTAAGCACCGCATTGTTCCGCAGCCGGATGAAATAGGTAACCCGCTTGTCTTCGCAAAAAACATAGATGTTCGGGTCCGCGAAAGCCGAATCGCCCCTAAGCCAGAAAAGCTTGAACTTCTTTCTGTACCTGGTGACGATGGGCTTGATGAAATCAAGAGTGCCATCCGCTGAATGGGCATTACCGGGTCTCAGCTTCGCCGCAAGACCGTCGCCGTCGCCCGAAAAACAATAGAGTGGAGTCCACGTCCAGGATCAGCTTTTTCTTGCTCTTCCACTTCAGAAGGGCATCCGTTGACCTGGTGATCATGGCGTCAAGGGCTTCCTGTCCGGCAGCGGTCCCGAGGGTATCATTCTCCAGCCGCGATATTGCCGACTGACCAGCTCCAAGCTTTTTGCCTTTGTCTAGGGCAAGCCGCAGAGCCGGGTCAACCCGAAGAAAATCGGCGTCGTTGCAGTCTTCGTATCCCGCCGCAATCTGGTAAACCCGTTGCCGGGTCATCTGCTCGTAGGTGTGCTTACTGTGAGAAGCGGACCTTTCGTCCACCAGGTGCTTGCAGCCGTTCTCAATGATGCCAAATCTCTGGTCCACTTCACGCATCAAGAGGAACCCCGCATCCGAGGTGAGCTTTGCACCCGCAAAATCAACGAAAATGGACTTGTTGAAATCAGGGCGAATCGCCTCTTTTTTAGCTTCACCATATCCGAGCATCGCTTGAGCCTCCAACTTGTTCAATATATACTTTTATATCAAATAGTTGGCGTCTTTTTAAGCCGGTTTTCACTCATGTTGCGGCATAATCCAGGATAAAGACTTTCCCATTTTCAAATAAACCTTTAATCGGGTGAGAATCATCAGATGAAAATCATCATCGATCCGGGTCATGGCGGCGAGGACGCGGGCGCGGCCTACGGCGGCGTTCGGGAAGCCGACATCGCCCTGGGGATTGCCTGCCTGGTCTGGTATGAGCTGCAGGTCCGCGGCTATGACGCCCGCCTCAGCCGCCAGCAGGACATGTTTGTCAGCCTGGATGACCGCGTCCGCATGACCAACGAATGGCCTGCTGCACCGAAGTCCTTTCCGGGTATTTCCCGGTCGGGATTTCTCCATAACCTATAAAAGCGACCTTCCCCCTGTTTTGACTGGGCATGTCATGACTCCTTATTATTTGTGTTGAAAAGGCTGTAAATCTTTTGAAGATAACCGAACGTTATTTGGCCTTGATCAACTCCTGTCCTCATTCGCTGCACAGGTCTTCTTTTACAAGCTGGGCCTGCTTCCTGAACCTCACAAGAAAAACAAGACCATGGCTTACTACGGAGATGTACACCTGGAACGTTTGAACCAGATCAGGGCCTTAAGAAATCAGGGGCTTTCTTTATATGTCATTCAGCAGATACTTTCCCAAAATTCTCATAGACCGGGTCTTAATAACTCCATACAAATAAATTCTCCAGGTGGCCTCATCAGAAAACGGAAAGAATCGAAGCGAAAAGAACTCATTGAGGTTGCCGGGAGGGTTTTTTCGGAGAAAGGGTATTACCGCACAAGCATCAGCGATATCACGGATGAACTGGGCATCGGGAAAAGCCCATTTTATCTTTATTTTAAAAATAAAAAAGAGTTATTTTTCCAGTGCATTGATGATATTCTCGATAACCTTTGGAAAGAGGATTGGGACCGGATTCTCAGCGAGCCCGATCCGCGGGCCAGGTTGGGTTTAAGAGCTGAAGCTTTTATCAGGGTCTATCCGCGTGTTAAAGATATCCTGCAGATGATGCGCGGAGCCTCGGTCGGCCAGGAGGAAGGCATTCAGAAAAAATACCAGGAGATATACGCGAAAATAGCCCGTCCGGTAATCAAGGACCTGAAAAAAGGAATGGAACTGGGCCTGTTAACCAAGGGCGATCCCGAACTTCTGGCTTACGTCTCGGTCGGGATTGCAGAGGCAATCGCCTACCGTGTCCACATGGATGATAAATATAGCGTTGAAGATGGCCTGGCATTATTGCGGCAACTCAATTTGTTACGCTAATCAATTCATTAATCCATAATAAATTGATGAAAAAAAAAGTCAAGTAGGTTGGGTAGAGCGAAGCGAAACCCAACAAATTTATTCGCGGCCAACCCCCTCCTCGAAAATTAATTCTTGGCTGCTTCCCCAATTAAGATCATATATCTTTTCCTTAACGTAACAATGAAAACTAGAATACTCCCAATCCTTGGGGGATCCAACCAAATTATGCTTGACGGGATTGTAATGGATATATTCTACATGCCGGATAAAATCTTTCTCATCTCGAATAACATGTTCCCAATACCGTCTTTGCCAAACCAATTTTTCCTTTTTTCGAATCCTTGAATCGTTTTTTTGGTATTCGGGTACAGTGACATTCCGTGAAAAATAACTCTTTATTTGTCTTATCCGATTAGGAAAGTCAGAATCATCTTGGGGTAAGGTCATAACAAAATGAAGATGGTCTGGTAATATCACAATCGCGTCGATTTTGAACGAATGTCTTCTTTTGATGTAATTAAACGCGTCTCTTAGCAACCCGATGTTTTTCGGTGTGCATAAGATGTTTATCCTTTGATACGTGACAATTGTAAAAAAATACGTTCCGCCTCTTATTCTGGCTCTTCGATATTGCATCGTCTTCAATTGAAAAAAGAGAAATTGTTGGGTTTCGCTTCGCTCTACCCAACCTACAACTACAACCTACAAATTCTTGTGTGGCTTAAGGTATCATGAATTATTTTGACTTGTAAAGGAGAAATAAGTTACTGTTATTCATCCAAGATTTCTGACCAATTCATCAATCAATTCAAGTAGGTTGGGTAGAGTGAAACGAAACCCAACAAATTTATTTGACGGGTGGCCCGGACAATTTTGTTGTTGGGGTCCGAAGGACAAGAGGAACAGCCAGGTCATCCTCTTAAACCGACACTCCTAATTTACAATTGTCAGCCTTAAAAAGGGAAGATTTTCTGGTATTAATATTGAACATAACCGAAAGAACCTTTTTTAACCCCGGGGCGACCCTCCCGTTGCTTCGCAACTGGCGACAACAAAGCGATTCGTTGGGTTTCGCTTCGCTCTACCCAACCTACAACTACTCCCTTTCAAACGGGGTGGATGAAAACAACCGGCGGGCCGGGGAAGAGTGAAGCTCTCCCCCGGCATTGTCCGGGCATTCAGGCCTATGCGTCTTTAAACCCGTCTTTAAACCCGGGTGCCTGTCTGTTAACCCGCGGCCTCGCGCACCAGAGATTCAGGCATTTTCCACGGGGATTCGGTTGGAATATCCTTGAAATCCGGGTGATCCGTGGGCATTCCCAGGTGCCGTTTTGCGGCGGCTTTGAATTTATCCCAATCAGCCATCTGGTAGATGACCATCCTCTGGGTGGCCAGGGACCCTTCGGCGTGGATACTCAGGACCCCGCCGAAGGTAGAGCCCAGCCTGATGACCGAGTTAATGGCCTTGATCCTGTCTTCAGCCGAGTACTTGGCGTCGCCCTGGAGATATTTCTCCAGGTAGGGGCGGGTTTTGGGATTCTCCCACTCCTTCTCCGAAGGCATGGTCGCGGCAATACCGCCGGTGATGTCCTGGAGTTTCTTCATGGCCTCGTGCCACTGGGAGGCGAACCAGTATTTCGCGGCGTTGGTATAGACCGGGTTCGGGATGGCGAATCCCGTCTCGGGATCGATTACCGGGTCCAGGGCGGCCGCCTTGCCCAGGGCCTCGGTTACGTCTGAATACATGGCCATCCAGGCCAGGATATCCCGGATGCGGGTGGCGTGTGTCAGCCCGTTGTATTCAGCTATGAGCATGGCGAGCCCGGCCACGTATTGGAGCTGCACGTGCTTGTACGTGGCCGCGGTCAGGCGGTGGTAGCGCGCGAACGATGTGGCGTAGAGCCGCGAGAACTGCCACTCGCCTGCCAGGAAGACCCTTTCCCATGGAACAAAAACATTGTCGAAAATGATCATGGGATGGCCGCCGTCATCCGAGCCTGCAGTGGCCAGGAAGGTCACGCCCTTGGCGCCGCAAGGCACCGCGCAGGCGAGCGCGTAGTCTTTGCCGGTCTCGTTATGGTTGCGGGAGGGAAGCACAATCAGCTCGTTGGAGAGAATGGAATCGCTGATGTGAAGCTTGCAGCCGACAATATAAATCCCCTCTTTGTTCCGGTCGGCTATGCGGACGTAAAAGTCCTTGTGCGCCTGCCCCGGGTCTTCGGCATGCAGCCTTCTGTTGCCTTTGGGGTCGCTCACCGCGGCGCAGATGCCCGGATCGTTTTTCTTGCACCAGGCGCGGTAGGCGCGCATGTTTTCTGAATAATTGGTGCCCATGGCCGCGTCGAGTTTTTCGCAGGCATAAGCCACGCCGTTTAAACTGTCAATCCCGGTCAGGCGGGAGCCGCCAATACCGTTGCGCATGAGTGTCTGGGTGATTTGTCTTCTTCTTTGCAGGTCCTCGCCTGTCTGAGGCACCTTGAACGAGAAGGCGACCTCTTCTCCATCCTCTTCCATGGTGAAAAGCGACTTGTATTCCGGCTGGCTGCCGATCCAAAACTCGGACGCTGCGCGTTCCACGGCCTCTTTATAGCGGGTAGGGATGTCTTTGACCAATTCCCCGTCCTGGTAGACGACCCTGCCGTCTCTCAGGCTTTGCACATATTGTTCCGGTGTTCTGATCATTTTTTCTCCTTCTCTTGGTTAGTGTTTTTATTAGACATGCCCACGCATGTATCAAGGCTTTTTAAAAGCTTCATCCTTAACAACCGAACTCGATGCCAGGCTGAAAAATCATGTAATCACTTCTTTGGTCAGCGCAGGCAGAAGCCGTAAAAGGCAGTGTATTTCGGCAACGAGGCCGGGTATGACAAATTAAGCCGAATTGAAAGGCCTCCTTTTTAAACCAGGGCTGAAAGACAGTATCTATCCCGGAGTCATGTTCAGGTAATCTTCGTGTAGCCTTAACGCAGGTGCACAGCAAAACAAATAAAATCGGTGGCGCCATTAACCGCCCACGCATCTTGTATATTTTCTCCCCTGCCTGCTTCCACTGCCGGTCTCGAACAGGAGAGTTCCCAGTATAGCCCCCTCCCCAAGACATTGCAACCGGATTTTAAGCGTACCTGTCGAGACCTCTTGAGAGCGAGTAATTTTGTTGAAATCGCGGAAGGCGGAAATGAGTTCGGCTGGAGGACGAAGTTTTACAGGGGTCTTAAAAAAAACCAATGCTTGAACTGGAAACGAACAAAGCCCCTGCTTCAAGGGGCTTTGTCAGGAGGTCAGACCAGATGAAATGGTGGCGATGCAGGGATTCGAACCCCGGACACTACGGATATGAGCCGTATGCTCTAACCTACTGAGCTACATCGCCTTGATCAATATCTTAAAAAATCAGCCGCCCATGTCAATTAAAAAATGGGCTTACTTTTCAGTTTTTGCCTCCTGTTTCAAACCTTTTAAGGAGAAAGCCTCGATGACGCTCCTTGATTCGGTAAATAAAGTTTCACCCGCCTTCAAAATGACCGCGATGACCAGGTCCGGCGAACCATCATTGTTATAATCCTTGATCTGGTAGTCAACCGGATAACCTCCGAGCGCAGGCGTGTGCCAGTTTTCTTTAAGGGCCATGTTGTCAAAAGTCAGTGAGTATACAGAGCCTTTAGTCAGGGGGCGAAGGCTGGTCATTATACTGGCCAATACGGGTAATTTGGCGCGAGCGACAAGGGCTTCATTCTGACCGTCGCCGTTGGAGTCGGCGATCAGGATCCGGGGCGGGACATAGTAATATTTCTTTTCGGAATTTATATCCACTATATCATTCTGAAAATCCAGCTTCAGGTAGATAATTGACCCGCCAAACTGCTCCTGGCTGTCCCAGAGGGATTTCCCGCTCCGGTTTAAAATCTGTAAATTTTCGTCTTCGTTAATAGTGACAATGTTCTCATTCTCCTGGCCTGCAAAACGAACCAGGCCGAAATTTAAGATATTGACTTTTCTCCGGGGCAGGCCGAGGGGAACATCCGGGACATAGGTTTTGTTCCGGGCCTTCATTCTGTAAACGGGGCCGTAAAACAATGTATTGGTCCCGCCCTCCTGGCCGGCCAGAATCCGGCCGTAAGGCATGTTGAGAACACGGTAATACCACGGCGAGTTCTTGAGGATCGGTTTCAGCTTGCCGTTGGCATATTCCAGGACGTAAGATTCCGCGGTGCCATTAACACGGTTGTTTACAAAGATCTCGGCCTTGCCGTTGCCGTTGATGTCCGCTACATCCATGGTGAAAAAGTGGTCATTTTTATAACCGGTAAAGACGGCGATTCGCCTGAACCTGCCTTGCTCATACCGGCCCACAAAAACTTTATTCAACGAAGTGTAAGCGATCTCGTTTTTCTTGTCGCCGTCAATATCGCCGATATCCATTCCTGTAATGGCCACGGATAAAAAAGGGCTCCTCCAGAAACCCCCTTCACCGCGGGAAGTTTCAGCCGTCCTGAACAGTCCCCGCTCCTCGGGCCGGACCAGGAGGCTCTCGGGATGGCGCCTGGAAGGCTGGGGCGCTTTTTGTTTTTTGTTTTCAGCGTATTTCGGCTCCACCGTGCGTTTGAATATCTTGCGGTTGATGCTCTGGGCAAAGGCGTTTATTTTCGGGATGATATCGTCAATAGTGCCTGATTGCGTATGAATGGTCAGGTCGGGCTTTTTTTCAAGCTGATTTATAATCCGGACGTCAAGGCTGACGCTCTGGCCTATCATGGTCAGGGAGCCGTAAAGTACGTAATCAGCCCCGGATTTTCTCCCCAATTCCAGGGCGGTGCGGTCATCTATATTGCCTTGAACCTGTTCGAACGCCTTGCGGGCCACTGATCTTTCCAGGACAATGACCCTGTCGTCCCAGGCCAGCCGTGAACTGATCATGTCCAGGATGCCGTCCTGTATATAAGTCAGGTCCTGAGCAGCGTTCATTTTAAAAGGCAGCACCAGAACCTTGAGCGCCTTCTCAGCGGCCAGCCCCGTTCCGGTTGAAACCAGCCCGAACCAGGCCAGCGTCACGACCGTTATCCAAAATTTTAAACAAAATTTCATCCCTGTCACCTTATAATTTTATAGTGAATTAAATGCTTTCTGCATTTATACACTTCCTGCTCAGTCTGTCAAGGCATAGACTCCGGCGGTTTCATCGGCCCGGTTCAGCCGATTTTACCCGTAACCTGCCGGTTTTTCATTTATTTTGGCCCTCATCTTGTCCCAAAATACACGAGGAGCAGGCCCAGGGCCATAAAAATGAAGCCAAAGACACGAAGCGTTTTTTCCTCGGCTTCAAGAAGCTGGCGAAGCCAGGATTTAATTTTATGGGGAAACGCGAAGTAGGGCAGGCCCTCGATAATCAGCACCAGGCCCAAAACACAAAGTAAGTACTTAAAGTCCATTAAAATAACCTCACCTCTTCAAATATGACTTCGGCCATCATTCTTGAATCACCGGCTAAAGTCAAGACAGCGGCTGTTAATTTCATGAAAGGCTTGATCTTTGCGAAAAAATTAGGATAATTTGAAACATTGAACTCTGAGGAGTCTGGACAGGCGAAGTATGGATTTAAGTCTCAATATCGCTCGTATCAACCTGGGCTTTCTGGCCCATAATTTCGGTCAGGTTAAAAAAATGGTGGGGCCGGACGTTAAAATAATGGCTGTGGTCAAGGCCGACGCCTATGGTCATGGGCTTCTCTCTGCGGCTGGCAGCCTGGCCCGCGCCGGAGCGGACGCCCTCGGGGTCATGGACCTGCACGAGGCGGTCACCCTGCGGGACAACGGTCTGGACCTGCCTGTCTTTATAATGGCCGGTTTTGACGCCGCGTACTCGGATGAGATCGTAAGCAGGGGGCTGACTCCTTTTATTTACGAAATAGGCCTGGCCCGTGAACTTGACCGCGCGGCCCGGAAGCGCAATCAAAAAATAAAGGTTCATCTCAAGGTCGATACGGGCATGAACCGTCTCGGGGCTCCGCTTGACGAGGTTGAAGGTTTTTTAGAAGCCGTGAAAAATTTTTCAAATCTTGAAGTCTCCGGGCTGGTTTCGCATTTTTCCGAAGCCGACGTCAAGGACAGTGAATTCACCCTGAGGCAGTTGACCCGGTTCCGTGAGATCATTGAGTCCGCCCGCCTGAAGGGGTATCGCCTTACGGCCAACAGCATGGCCAACAGCGCGGCCGTTCTGGGCCTGCCTGATTCGTATTTCGATATGGTTCGTCCCGGGCTGATGCTTTACGGCGCGACCCCGGCGGACCACCTGAGGCAGAAGGCGGACCTTAAGCCCGTGATGAGCCTGACCAGTAAGGTTATTCAGGTCAAAAAAATCGGGCCGGCCAGCCCGGTCAGCTATGGCCGGACATGGGTCTCAGAACGCGAAACCGTCCTGGCGACCCTGCCCATTGGTTACGCTCACGGCTACAGCCGGCGGCTCAACAAAAGCGGCTGCGTACTGATACGGGGGAAACGTGCCCCGGTCCGGGGAGTGATTTGCATGAACCTGACCATGGTTGACGTGACGGATATTCCCGGCGTTCAGGTTGGCGACGAAGTCGTCCTGCTCGGCTCTCAAGGTCGTGAAACCATCTCGGGACAGGATTTGGCCGAAATACTGGGGACTGTTTCTTACGAAATTTTTTGCCGTATCGGCGGCCTCAATCACCGCCGCTATGTGCGCCCTGAAAACAACAGAGGAGATATATATTGAACGAAGAAAAAACTCTCTGCGCAGTCTGTGCCTGGCGCAAGAACTGTCTGAAGAGATACAAGTATGAGTCTTCGACCAAGCTTCGCTGCCCGGAATTTACCAGAGATGTCACCCTGCCCAAAAACAAGAAAGAGGACTCATGAAACGCATTTTAACTGAAATAGTCAAAACAGCCGTGGCCAGGGCCCGCACGAACGGGGAACTCGCCGGCCGGGGGGAACTGGCCGGGCTGACGATAGAGGTTCCCCGCATAGCCAGTCACGGGGATTGGTCTACCAACGCGGCCATGGTTATGGCCGGCATGGAGAAGAGGCCGCCGCGGGACCTGGCCGAGACGATTATTAAGTATATTGATGATGAAAACGGCTACTTTAATCGAATTGAGGTGGCCGGGCCCGGATTCATCAACTTCACCCTGTCCAAAAAATGGTGGTACCGCGTCCTGAGAGAAATTCAGCGGCTGGGTCCGGACTACGGGCGCCTGGATGTGGGCCGCGGTCAAAGGGTTCTTCTCGAATTCGTTTCGACCAACCCGACCGGGCCTTTGCACATTGGCCACGGCCGGGGCGCGGCCGTCGGGGATGCGCTGGCCAGGGTTCTTTCCATGGCCGGGTATGATGTCGGCCGGGAGTACTATGTCAACGACACCGGCAATCAGGCGCGGACCCTGGGGCGTTCCATCCTGTACCGGTACCTTGAATTCTTTAATCGGCCGGTTGAATTCACGGATAACCTTTATCAGGGCGACTACATCCGGGACCTGGCCCTGGAGATAAAAAACAAATACCATGACCGTTTTTTGAACTTAGCGGAAGATGAGGCTGTGGAGTCCATATACCCCTGGGCCATTGACCGCGTCATGGGCGGCATAAAGCAAGACCTCTCCGACTTTAATGTCACTTTTGATTCTTATTTTTCCGAAAGAAGTCTTTCCGAACAAGGGAAGGTGCAGCAGGCCTTGGACGACCTGAGGGCCCGGGGATACATATACGAGAAAGACGGGGCGGTCTGGTTCAGGTCCACCAGTTTCGGGGACGATAAAGACCGGCCGGTGATCAAGTCCAACGGCGATATGACCTATATTACCCCGGACCTGGTTTATCACCGCGACAAATACCTTCGGGGATATGACCAGCTGATAGACGTTCTGGGTGCTGACCACCATGGATACGTGCCGCGGCTGAAAGCCGGGATCAAGGCCATGGGCTTTGACCCCGACAGGC
This sequence comes from uncultured Thermodesulfobacteriota bacterium, assembly GCA_964629485.1. Classification (GTDB taxonomy): domain Bacteria; phylum Desulfobacterota; class Desulfarculia; order Adiutricales; family JAFDHD01; genus JAFDHD01. Next base: position 10,776 of record CAZVRN010000069.1, read on the forward strand.
TCAAGGTCCTGCTGGTCCAGATGGTCAACTGGCTCCGCGGCGGAACACCCGTTTCCATGTCCACCCGGGCCGGACAGTATGTGACCCTCAGGGAGGTCATGGACGAGGTCGGCACGGACGCGGCGCGCTTTATTTTTTTGACCCGGCGCCCGGAAAGCAGGCTGGATTTCGACCTGGATGTGGCCAAAAGCCAGTCAAATGAAAACCCGGTTTATTACGTCCAGTACGCCCATGCCCGGATCGCCAGCGTTTTCAAGACGGCCGCCAGGCAAGGGATGGCCTTGCCAGGGCCTGAAGAAGCGGACTTGAAGCTTTTGAGCCGGGAGGAAGAACTGGCCCTGATCAAG
>CAZVRN010000070.1:0-11109 GCA_964629485.1 uncultured Thermodesulfobacteriota bacterium
AAACCGGTCTGGTTCTGCAGGACCACGGTCTCCTGCCCTGGGCCACCGTGAGGGATAACGCCGGGCTGGGACAAAGAATCCGGGAGTTTTACGGGCCGGACGGAAAACATACGCCCAAAGGCGCAAGATTGGGCCGGGAGGAGGCCCTGGCCCAGGTAAACTTCTGGCTGGAACGGCTGGGCATCATGAGCCTCAGTGACAAATATCCGGCCCAGCTTTCGCGGGGAGAACGCCAGAGAACCGCTATCGCCCGAACGCTTTCCCTTCAACCTGATCTCCTTTTGATGGATGAGCCTTTTTCCGCCCTGGACGCTCCGACCACGGAGGATCTGCGTAAAGTCATCAGGCAGTGCCAGTGGGAAACTAACCTGACCAACATCCTGGTGACGCACGACATCGAGGAAGCTATCTATGTCGGAGAAAAGATTCTTGTTTTGCACGACGCCGTGAACCGCGAGGCGTTTGTCATGGAAAACCCGCTGGCCGGACAAGATGTTTTTGAAAACCAGGCGGAATTTACCGCGTTTCGGGAGAAATTGAGGTCCTGTTTGGGAGAAACACCATGAAAAAAAATATCCGCCCGCTCAGTGTCCTGTACGGCCTGGCCATGTTTCTTATGCTGTGGCAGATCCTGGCCTGGATTGTTCATGGCCCGATTATGCCTTCACCGGTCGAGGTTCTGCCACTTTTTTTTACCTCCATTTTCGGGGAATTGGGCCTGCATTTTCTGGCCAGCGCGGGGCGGGTCCTGGCCGCGGTGGCCCTGGCCGTGATAACCGCCGTCCCACTGGGGTTGATTCTGGGACAAGCCCCGAGTTTGGACCGGGTCTTCGCGCCTTTGATCGCAATTGTTTACCCTATCCCTAAAATCGTATTTTTGCCTGTGATTTACGTCCTCATGGGCATCACGGACATCTCAAAAATTTTTTTGATCGCCCTGATTATCTTTTTTCAAATTCTGGTAGTCGTCAGGGATGAGGCCGCTAACTTACACCCGGAACTGATTTTTTCCGTCAAGTCTCTCGGGGCCGGCCGGCGGGCCCTTTTTAGATATGTTTACCTGCCAGCCGCCATGCCTGCGGTTTTGACCGCCATCCGGGTTTCCGTGGGTACGGCCATCGCGGTCCTCTTTATCACGGAGCAATCCTTGACAAACTACGGGCTTGGTTATTATATCGTGGTCGAGACCTACCAGGTCCTGCTTTATCCCGAAATGTACTGCGGAATTCTGGCCATGGGTTTACTGGGTCTGCTTTACTATTTCACCATCTTTGGATTTGAACTCAGGTTCAACCGCCATCTGCATTTGGAGAAAAGCTGAGACGTGACTGACGCCGGGAAGCATAGCCGTGAAGATAAGGTGCGGGATATGTTCGCGCGCATCTCCACCCAATATGATCGCATGAACAGGCTCATGACCATGGGGCGCGATCAGGCCTGGCGGCGCTACGTGGTGCGCCTGTCGGGCATCCGGCCGGGCGCGCGCCTCCTGGACGTCGGAACCGGCACGGGCAGTATCGCTTTCGAGGCCCTGCGGCGCTGTCCGGGCGTCAAAATCGCGGCCGCGGATTTTACCTGGAAGATGATCCAGGCGGCCCGGCAGCGAAAAAACAGCAACAAGATAGCCTGGCTTCAGGCGGACGGCCAGGCTCTGCCTTTTAAAGACGCCTCCTTTGACGCGGTGACCTCAGGCTATTTGATTCGGAACGTGAGCGATCCGGCTCTAGCCTTCAGGGAGCAGGTGCGCGTGGTCGCGCCCGGGGGGAAGGTGGTTTGCCTGGATACCGCCCCGCCGCCGGATAACGTGCTTAAACCCCTGATTCTTCTTTACATGAAGGTTCTGATTCCCCTTTTGGGGCGCCTGGTGACCGGCCATCAAAACGCTTACAATTATCTCCAGGAAACGACCCGCGCCTTTAAAACCCCGGAGGAACTGGCCCTGATCATGAAAGAAGCGGGCCTGGAAAATGTCTCCTCCAGGCGACTGATGTTTGGCACACAGGTTGTGCTGAGCGGCAGACGCCCCGTGGATAAGGTGGATAAACAGGTATGACCGCATCCCCGAAGAGATCGTTTTACAGGGCCTGGATGCTTGCTGTTCGTCCGAAAACCCTGCCCGCGGCCGTCTCCCCGGTCATGGTGGGCATTGCCTTGGCCTTGGCGGATCAGGCCTTTAAGCTGATTCCCGCCCTGGCCGCGCTGGCAGGCGCGCTGCTTTTACAAATCGGGGTCAATCTGGCCAACGATTATTTTGACTATCTGAAAGGCGTTGATACCTCGGAGCGGCTGGGACCGCTGCGGGTGACCCAGGCCGGTCTGATTTCACCCGGCGGCGTCAGGGCCGGAATGATGGTTGTTTTTTGCCTGGCCATCCTGGACGGCTTATACCTCGTCCTGGTGGGCGGGTGGCCTATTCTCGCCATCGGGGTGGCTTCAATCCTCTCCGCCCTGGCATACAGCGGCGGGCCTTATCCCCTGGGTTCGCACGGGCTGGGAGACATTTTCGTTTTTATTTTTTTCGGCCTTGTAGCGGTCTGCGGGACCTATTATGTCCAGGCCCTCAATCTGACCCTGACCGTGGTCCTTATGGCTTTGCCCGTCGGTTTCCTTGTTACGGCCATCCTCGTGGTAAACAACCTTCGCGATATCCATACGGATCGTCAGACCGGAAAACACACCCTGGCCGTGATTTTGGGGGAAAGAGGAACAAAGGCGGAGTACCTGCTCCTGCATGCGGCTGCTTATCTGGTTCCGCTGGCCGGTGTATTATCGGGCCTGATTTCGGGCTGGACGTTTCTGATACTGCTGTCGCTGCCTCTGTCCGGGGCCATGATCAGGATGATTTGGAAGGAACAGGGGCCGGTATTGAATCTGGCCCTGGCCGGCACGGCCAACCTGGCCTTTTTTTACAGCTTGCTTCTGGCCGCGGGCCTGTTGATCCCGCTTTATTTCGGGGATTGATTTCGATTTCTGCCGCCGGTTTGTCAAGAGGTCTTAAATAAGAAAAACCGGGCGCATCGTAAAGACGCTGCCCGGTTTAGTGTATACAGGTTATTTACCTTAGTCGATCAATTTCTTGACCGGAACCTTCTTCATCTCCCAGGTGCCGCTTTGGGAGTTATAGGTACAGTTAGCGAAGGCGAGCCAGTTTTCCTGGTCCATCTTCGGTGTATCGGTCCGGAAGTAATAACCCGGCCACCTTGTCTCTTCACGGAAGAGCAGGGTTTGCAGGTGTGCGTCAGCCTGCCACATGCGGTGAATGTTCTCCCAGCAGCGTTCCAGGTCGTAGAGCGAAGAAGCCGCCAGTTTCTCGGAATCTTCTTTCAGGAATTCCATGAGTTCCATACCGCGTTCGAGCAGATGCTTGCTGGTGCGGAACGCTGCACCTGCGCCGCCGGCATACTCGTCCATGATCTTCTGCAGGCGGAACATGAACTGCTTGGGCAGGATATAGTTGGGGTTAATGTCCGGGTCAGTGGTCTGGCCGCAATGCTCTTCATATATGGCCATCGGCCTGAGCACCCTTTCTTTCAAGGCGTCAAGATTGGCCTGATCCACTTCCGGCAGGCTGTTGTTGGCCATGATCCACTTGATGGCCTGCTTGCCGGCATAACGGCCTTCCGTGTTGGAACCGGAGGAGAATTTATGGCTCGAAGCGCCGGAAGCGTCACCGGCCGCAAAGAGGCCTTTGACCGTGGTCATGTTGCCGACATCTTCCCAGAACCAGTCATCAGGCAGCTCACCCTTGCCCTTCAGGTCCGGCGGCCCGGATACCCAGGCGCCGGAAGCGCCGGAGTGGGAGCCGATGAAGTAAGGCTCGCAGGCCATGATCTCAGAATGCTGCACGTCAGGTGCGATGTTCTGAGCGGCCCAGAGAATAGCCTGGCTGATGGTCATATCCAGGAAGTCTTCCCAGGCTTCGGAATCCAGTTCCTTCATCTTCTTCTTGAAGGCCTTCTTGTCGTCCTTGTATTCCTCGGCCAGGTTGGCGATGGCCTCGTGGGTCTCCATGTACAGGGGTCCCAGGCCGTCGTTCAGGTCGAGAAGACCGGCGTGGTTACGCAGGTTGGCCGGGAGAGGCTTGGTGCTGGCATAGGGTTCCCAGTCGGCCAGGTCATCCCTGCGGTTTACCATGTAATCACCGCCGCCCGCGGAGATAGCCTTGGATTTGAACAGCAGGAACCAGGCACCGACCGGGCCGTAGGCGTCTTTGAACCGGATCGGAATGAAGCGGACTTCCTGGCAGGTCATCTCGGCGCCGGCCTGAATGGTGAAGTAGGCCGAAGAACCGCTGTTGAACGGCGCATACCAGGAACGGCCCAGACCCTCACCCGTGGAGCGGGGCTTGAAGACGTGCACTGCGCCGCCCATGGCGCAGATAACAGCTTTTGCTTTGAAGATGTAATATTTATTCTCACGGGTCGAGAAACCCACGGCGCCGGCAATGCGTGAACCGTCAGCACTCATCAGGGGATGGGCGATGAAAACGCGCTCGAAAATTTCGCCGCCCGCGTCAGCCATGGCGTTCTTGGCTGCTTCAGACACAATCACTTTGTAAGACTCGCCGTTAATCATGACCTGCCAACGACCCTCGTTGACGTAGTTGCCTTCTTCGTCTTTCCAGATCGGAAGACCCCATTTCTCGAAGAGATGAACGGTTGAGTCAACGTGGCGGGCGATATTATATACCAGGTCTTCACGGCTGACGCCCATCAGGTCCTGGCGGACGTAATGCACATAGTCCTCAACAGTGTTAACGCCTTTACCATAATTTATGTATTGATTGATAGCCGAAAGACCCATGGCCACGGCGCCGGAACGATCAAAAGCGGCCTTGTCAACCAATGTTACTTTCAGCCCGTTCTTTTTGGCCCAGTAAGCGGCCTCAACAGCCGCGCCTGAAGCCGCCATACCGCCACCGACAATAAGAAGATCAGTGGTAACTTCTACAGTTTCAAAATCTGCCATAATCAGTCCTCCTACAACTGGGGAAGTGTGTCCGCGCCCGTGGAAGCAGGTTCGGTCATCAGGTGAACGCTGTTAAGGTCCCCGTCTCCTTCATCGTAACCGCCCAGAGGTTGGGCTGAGCCTTCAGGTGTGGTCCTGATGGGGAACTTAAAGCGTTTAAGCGATCCATTGCGAAATTTGACCGTCCACATAATGTCCTCAGAACCGCGCAGGGGCACAACACTTGCGCCCATGGGCACGAAGTCGGCGTATCCACGTACGTCTATGGCCTGCTGAGGACAAATTTTTACACAGTTGTAACACTCCCAGCACATGGAAGGATCACGGTTATAAGCAAAAGGCTTGTCAGGTTTAGTTTCCGTGTCCAAAACCATCAGATCATTGGGGCAGATATGCATGCAAGCAGTTCTATCCTGTCCCTTGCAGCCATCGCATTTTTCAACTAATACAAAGCTTGGCATATATTTCCTCCTGTTTAATTAATCAACTCATTTGAGCGAACATCATACCTAAACGTCATTCTTCGTTTTATCCTCCGCCTATACACCTCCTTCACAATATGAGATAGCAATCAACCGAAGGTTGATTTTTTTCCCTGGATTAAACCTTGAATCCTGATATGCTCTTGTTTTACGAACATCCGCCTTACCATTTTACAGACAAAAAAATAAAGCCAAATTTATCTATATAAAAAGCAGACTTAAGTTTATTTTTGGCCTTCATAAAGGCGGCGACTTTTGCCTTATTCTTACAAGGGCTTCCCCTTGTGCAATTTTGGACAATCTAACTTAGGCTGTGCTGGCTGTCAAGAAAAATTTAGGCTGAATCCGGTTATATTTTACATTTATAGGCTAAAATAGACAACCAAAGGCCTTCTTTCATGATAATTATTTGATATTATTGGTTAAAATTATTTTTCAGGAACATTTTTTTTCTTTGAACAGCCTTCAGGGAAAACCCCGAAATAAAAACCTTCTTCTTGATAAAGCCGGTCTGTTCTTAAAGCATTTGGGGATGTTATAATTCATTATCTCTTTTTTTGAACAAGATTTTTAATGATCAAACAAAGCCCGTATTATAAAAGAATATATTCAATTTTGACAGTCAAACATGCGATATCAGCCGAAAGCTGCCGAAGCCGCCTTGCCCGAATTAAGTATCTGAGGCGCCGGATTCGCCACCAAGCCCGGCCAATCTTTACCGGGTGCGTGTTATTTGAGGAGGCCCGGGTGTTCTCTCTGACAACCGGACATTGCTGAAGTAAAACAAGCTTGATTTGATCTAACTTATGAGTCGTTGATATTATTGCTACCGAGTCACCTTTCCGTTATTCATTAGAAAAAAATTGCCTTGGCATAATGATTTTGATAAGGTAGCCTAACCTCCAGTAATTTCAGCCTGGCGGTCAATATTGATAGAAAGTTTTTATAGAGGATGAAGAATGGTAACTAAAAAGATAATTTGGGCTTTCGGTATTCTGTGTGTCTTTCTGGTGATTTTCCTTGCTTCTCCTCTGCTGGCTGGTGGAGATACCACACATTCTTCAGCAGAAGTTGTCTCAGCGGAGCATGCTTGGTGGTTTTGGCCTCTCATACTCCTGGTAACTACTTTCGCCATGGGTATTTTCGCCGTTTTGGGCGGAGTCGGCGGCGGTGTTCTTTTTGTTCCTATTATTAGCAGCTTTTTCCCTTTCCATTTGGATTTTGTCAGGGGCACCGGGCTGCTGGTGGCCCTTTCCGGGGCCCTTGCCGCAGGCCCCGGCTTGCTCAAAATGAATCTGGCCAGTTTGAGGCTGGCCATCCCTATGGCGCTTATCGCCTCTACCTTCGCTATTATCGGGGCCATGATCGGGCTGGCTCTTCCGACCAATATCGTCCAGATTTTTCTGGGGGCTACAATCCTCGGTATCTGCGTGCTGATGCTTTCGGCCAAGAAGTCCGAATTGCCGGAAGTGCCCAAAGCCGACAGACTTTCCTCGGTTTTGCGTATTTACGGAGTTTATCAGGAATTCAGTACCGGCCAGGTCATTGACTGGAAGATTCACCGCACACCCCTGGGTCTGGGCTTATTCGTAATCGTCGGACTTCTGGCCGGTATGTTCGGCCTGGGAGCCGGCTGGGCCAATGTGCCCGTTTTTAACCTCATCATGGGAGTCCCCTTGAAAATAAGCGTGGCCACGAGCAAGTTTCTTCTTTCCATCACTGACACTTCCGCAGCTTGGATTTACATCAACAAAGGATGCATCATCCCCCTGCTGGTAGTTCCCTGCCTGGTCGGCATTATGCTGGGATCATTTGTCGGTGTCCGTCTTCTGGCTGTAGCCAAGCCCGCTGTTGTTCGTTGGATAGTAATCGCCATGCTTGCCTTTGCCGGGCTCAGGGCTCTCCTCAAGGGATTTAACATTTAAGTTTGGGTTGAACATGGAGGAAAAATAATGTCTGAGGATCAAGGAACCGGCTTAACCGCCCCGCCATTGCAAATGCGTTATGCCGGTGTTTTAGAAAAAGGGATGTACATTGGGCTGGCTGTTCTTTTTATCACCTATATTATATATGTTTTAGGCATCATGAAGCCTTACGTGCCCATAAATGAACTCTCGCAGTATTGGGGCAAGAATGTTCATGATTATCTTGAACACGCCAACATCAAGGCCGGTTGGCACTGGCTCGGGATGCTGCGCTATGGAGACTTCATCAATTTTATCGGGATCGTGATTCTGGCCGGTGTCACCATCATCTGCTACCTGTCCATTCTTCCGTTTCTTTTAAAAGATAAAGATAAAATATATACTGTCCTTGTGCTGTTGGAGGTAATTATTCTTTCGCTTGCGGCCAGCGGAATCCTGGCCTTTGGACATTGACCCCTTCTCAATAACCGGCATAAAAGACGGTGGGTACCAAGGTAACGTGTCAAGGCAATAGAAGCTGGAGAAGAACAATACAGGGAATGATCCTGAAATCCGAACAGCGGTTGAGTCCATTTTTTCCCGGGATCGGAAACAAATTCCCTAGGTTTGGTTGGGCATGTCAATACTGCAAAGGCTGAAACCGGATTTTTGGGATTACCAAGATGTTGCGGCCGGACCGTTCAAGAGTCTGTTCAACTTCCGCCGCATCTGGATGCTGGCAATCTTGCTCACCACCGTGGTCACGCTTGTGCCTCTGGTTTCAATAGTCCTAGTTGACTATAAAGTAACGCAAAACTCCATTGAGTCTGAAATCCTCCTGCGCACGGCGCGGCTTGTTTCCAACACCCGGCGCACAGTTTCCTTTTTCCTGACCGAACGCCGGTCCGGATTGCACTTCATTGTCCAGGATTATCCGCTTGAAAAGCTGAAAGATCCGGAAAGGCTGGCCGGTATCTTAAAGAACTTACAAGAAACGTTTGGCGGGTTTACAGACCTCGGAGTGATCAATCCTCTGGGTATTCAGATCGCTTATGTGGGTCCTTATAATCTCATCGGCAAGGATTATAGCGACCAGTGGTGGTTCAAGGAGGTTTTCCATCGCGGCGTTTACATCAGCGATGTCTTCCTCGGATTCAGGCAGGTTCCGCATTTGATCATCGCGATTCAGCACATACTGCCCGATGGTTCATCCTACGTGCTGCGAGCCACTGTGGACACCAAGCAGTTTGAGCAGTTGCTGACCCAGGTTGAGGTAAGCGGCAGGGGAGAAGCCTTCATTATAAATCATGAAGGGAAGCTCCAGACCACCTCTGCTTACCATGGCAAAGTTTTTGAAAAAATTTCTTTGCCTGTTCCAAAATATTCTCCCAGGACCCAGGTTTACGAGTATCGTAACTCTAAGGGAAAACCTGTTGTCATCGGCTACGCTTATATTGCCGATACTCCTTTTATCCTGATAATCGTCAAACAGATGAATGAACTCATGAAGTCCTGGCAAAAGACCCGACTCCAGCTTATCGGATTTCTGGCTTTTAGCATCGTTATCATCCTGATTGTGATCGTGGGCGTTTCCACGTACCTGGTCAGTAAGATGCAGGAGGCGGACCACAAGCGCATCACCAGCCTGCACGCAGTGGAATATTCCAATAAATTGGCCTCCATCGGACGGCTGGCCGCGGGCGTGGCCCACGAGATCAACAACCCCCTGGCCATTATCAATGAAAAAGCCGGCTTGATGAAGGACCTGCTCACTTTCAAAACAAAAGAGGTTGATTTCCCAAAGCTGATCAGTCTTACCGAGGCGATTCAGGCTTCGGTGGATAGGTGCGCGGCCATCACCAGCCGGCTGTTGGGCTTTGCGCGGCATATTGATGTCAGCATCCAGCCTATAAACCTGAAAGAAGTCATTCGCGATGTGCTCAGTTTTCAGGGCAAGGAAGCTGAATACAGGTCCATTAACGTCTTAATAGATGTGCCCGATAATATTCCCCGGTTCGAAAGCGACCGGGGCAAACTCCAGCAGATTTTTCTCAACTTAATCAATAATGCCTTCGCCGCCTTGAACGATGGCGGGCAGTTAAACATTTCCGCTAAACAGGAAAATAAAGACTTCATTTCTATCACCTTCACTGATAATGGGTGCGGCATCTCTCCGAAAGACCTTAATCGCATCTTCGAACCATTCTTTTCTACTAAAACGTCGAAGGGAGGTACCGGCCTGGGCCTGTCAATAACCTATGGTCTCGTCCAGGAACTAGGAGGGAGTATCGATGTGCAAAGCGAAGTGGGGAAGGGGACGAAGTTCACTATCACTTTACCGCTTGTGCCACCAATAAAGAAGGGTGAAAAAAATGCGTGTATTACTAGTTGACGATGAGGAAGAACTGGTTTCCACTCTGGCGGAACGCCTTTCGATCAGAGGCATCGAGGCGGATTGGGTAACCTGTGGGGAGGATGCGCTTAAGCGTGCGGAAACTGAAACCTATGATTTGGCCGTACTGGATGTGAAACTCCCCAGGATCAGCGGGTTCAAGTTGAAAAAATTGTTGCAGGAGAAACATCCTGAAATGAAGTTCATCTTTTTCACCGGGCACGGGTCTGAAGAAAATTTCAAGATTGGGTCGGCCGAGGCGGGTGCGGAATATTATCTGGCCAAGCCGGTCAATATTGAACTGCTCATCAGGAAAATAAATGAAGTTCTAGTAAAACAGGGAGATGAAGATTGAGTCGCCGTTATGAAACGAACTGGGAAGGGTTCCAGTTTTTCGGGAAAATGTCCGCCTCGATTTCGCATGAGATTAAAAACACCTTATCCATCATCAACGAGACCGCCGGCCTTCTGGAAGACCTTGTCTTTCTGGCGGAAAAAGGGAAGCCCTTGGATCAGGAACGGCTTAAAACCATGGCTCAAAGAATAATGAGACAGGTTCATCGGGCAGATGAGATCGTTAAAAATTTGAACAAATTCGCCCACAGCGTCGATAGACAAGTCAAAAGTGTTGATTTGGATGAAACCCTTGAGCTTGTCCTCGCCCTTTCAGGGAGATTCGCCTCCATGCGGGGGGTGACCATGGAGCTGGAGCCTTGCTCTGACCGGGTGGCCATCACGACTATACCTTTTTTCTTAAATAATCTTCTTTGGTTATGCATGGATTTCGCCATGAAGGCCACTGAGAGAGGAGGAACCGTCCGGCTCATAATAGAGCAAACGAAAAACGGACCACGAATCAGGTTCACGAGGCTTGAAGGTCTTGTTGAAGCGCCGATGGATGAGTTTCAAGGAGCGTGGGGCAAGGCCCTCCTGGATATGTTGGAGGCTGAAATTACCGCGGATACTGAGGCCGCCGAGCTGATCCTTTCCCTTCAAAAGAATATCGGCCCTTGACCCTCGACCCCTGTTTTTGGGAAAATTATATTTAATCTCCTCAAAATTAAGGAGTAAGATCATGTCTGAAAGAGTATTGCTTGTTGACGACGAGGAAGATTTCCTGGAGGCCCTGGCCGAAAGGATGGAGGCCAGAGGCATGGTGGTGTCAAAAACCAGTTCGGCCAAAGAAGCCCTGAAAAAGACCGGGCAGGAATCATATGACGCTATTGTCCTGGACCTTATGATGCCCGAAATGGACGGCCTCGAAGTCCTCAAAACCATCAAGGAAAAGAATCCCGAACTGCAGATTATTTTACTTACCGGCCACGCCACTGTGGAAAAGGGCGTTGAAGCAATGAAGCTTGGC
>CAZVRN010000071.1:0-11089 GCA_964629485.1 uncultured Thermodesulfobacteriota bacterium
AGAACTGCTCGAAGCGATTAACGATACCGGGATCGGCCCGGAGGGGCTTGGCGGCCGGATTACCGCCCTGGCCGTGCATTTAAAACTCATTCCCTGCCATATCGCTTCACTTCCTTTGGCGGTTAACCTTCAATGCCATGCCAGCCGCCACGTCGAGGCCGTTTTATGACCACCACGCATCACATCCGGGCCCCGTTGAGCCTGGCTGACCTTAAACCTCTCCAGGCCGGTGACCTGATCGTGATTTCGGGCCGGGTTTACACCGCCCGGGACGCGGCGCACAAGCGCCTGGTCGAGGCCATTGAGCGGGGCGAATCTCTACCCATGGATTTGAACGGCCAGATACTCTACTATGTCGGCCCCACGCCCGTGCCGCCCGGCAGGGTCATTGGAGCGGCCGGGCCGACAACCAGCTACCGCATGGATCCATACACACCGACCTTGCTGCAACAAGGTCTCAAGGTCATGGTCGGCAAAGGCCGCCGTTCGGAAAAGGTCAGAAAGGCCATGCTCGAATACGGTGCGGTTTACCTGGCCGCCATCGGCGGGATCGGCGCTCTGCTCAGTTGCGCCATCAAGTCCGCTGAGGTCCTGGCCTATCCTGACCTGGGGCCGGAGGCGATCCGCATACTCACGGTGGAGGATTTTCCAGCGATGGTAATAAACGACCTGGCCGGAAGAGACCTCTACGAACAAGGGAAAAAGCTCTATAAAAGAGGGAAGAAATCATGAAGGCCTACCCACCTAAAAAACATTATCGCTGGCATCCGGGGTTCGTGTTTTGGCTGCTGCACCGCCTGGCAGGGCTGGGGCTGGCCGGCTACCTGATCCTGCATATCTGGGTTTTATCCCATCTGCTTCAGGGGGAAGCCGAGTTCAAAAGCATTATGAACGCCTTTGACAGCCCTCTAATCCGGGTTATGGAAATCGGTCTGCTCGGCCTGGTGCTTTTTCACGGTCTCAACGGGATCAGGATTTTGCTCATGGATTACGGGCCCATGGCCAACAAGGAATCGTATATCAAATACTTAAGCGGAACCTTTATCATCATAGTCATCTGTTTTCTAGTCGGCGGAGCGGCCATGCTTCGAACCTTGCTGACCCACTAACTCATTCAGGAGAACATGGAAATGGCCCTTCATTTTATTTCCGGACGTACCGGGGCATTTGATTGGCTTTTTCAAAGGGTTTCCGGTGTAGCGCTGGCCGTGATATTGATTTTACATTTTATTTTGCTGCACCTTGTTGCAAGCGGGGAATATGAATATGAGGTCATAATGACCCGCCTGGCCAGCCCGGGCTGGAAAGTTTTTTACCTCTGTTTTTTATTTTTCGCCCTCTACCATGCCATGAACGGGGCAAAGATTCTCATTGATGACTATATTCACGTCCCTGGCTGGCGAACTCTCCTTCTTTCACTGGACTGGGTCCTGGCCTTGGTCCTGTTTTTTTACGGGGCCCTGATCATTCTGGCTCATCAGGCTCCCGTGGTGCAGGGGTGACGGAAATGGCAAAACCCATCTACCACAAACATGACATCATCATTGTCGGCGCCGGCGGGGCCGGGTTAAGGGCCGCTCTTGAAGCCTCGAAAGGAGCCAAAACCGGCGTCATATCCCAGGTTTTTCCAACCCGATCCCACACGGTCAGCGCCCAGGGCGGCATCGGGGCCACACTGGGGAACGTGGAACCGGATGACTGGCACTGGCATATGTTTGACACGGTCAAGGGTTCGGATTATCTGGGCGACCAGGACGCCATTGAGTACATGTGCCGCCTGGCCCCGGAAGCGGTTATCGAGTTGGAGCATATGGGGCTGCCTTTTTCGCGCCTTCCAAACGGCAGGATCTATCAGCGCATGTTCGGGGGCCATACCTCGAATTTCGGCGATAAGGCGGTCTGCCGATCCTGCGCCGCGGCTGACCGCACCGGGCACGCCATGCTTCATACCCTCTACCAGCAGTGCCTCAAGAACGAAGTTCATTTTTTTTCGGAATTCCACGCCCTGGAATTACTGACAAACGAAGGGGCGGTTAACGGCATCCTGGCCCGAGATATCGTTCGCGGGGATTTTCATATTTTCCACGCCAAGGCCGTTCTCTTTGCCACGGGCGGATACTCCCGGCTCTATCAAACCACGTCCAACGCTCATATCAATACCGGTGACGGTCTGGCCTTAACCATGAGGGCCGGGTTCCCGGTCGAGGACGTGGAATTTGTCCAGTTTCATCCAACCGGGATTTACGGGGCGGGGAACCTGATTACTGAAGCCGTGAGAGGTGAAGGCGGTTACCTGGTCAATTCCGAAAATGAACGCTTCATGGTCAAGTATGCGCCCCATATCAAGGATCTTGCCTCCCGGGACGTGGTGTCACGCGGTATCATGCAGGAGATACTCGAAGGCCGCGGCGTCGGGCCGAACAAGGACCACGTGCTGCTGATGATGGATGAAATAGGCGAGGAAAATATCCGGGAAAAGCTGCCCGGAATCATGGAACTCGCGGCCACATTTGCCGGCGTGGACTGCACCAGGGAACCCATTCCGGTTCGTCCGACGAGTCATTACGTCATGGGCGGAGTGCCAACCAATCGGTTTGCGGAAGTGGTTCAGGGATCAATGACGACCCCCGAAGAGCCTGTGCCCGGTTTTTACGCTGCTGGTGAAGCGGCCTGCGTCAGCGTGCACGGGGCAAACCGCCTGGGGACCAATTCGCTGCTTGACCTGATTGTTTTCGGGAAAATCGGCGGCGCCCGCATGGTTGAATACGTGAACAGTCTCTCGGATTTTATCCCCTTGAATCCATCGGCCGGGGACCGGGGGCGGGCCGAAGTGGAGCGTCTTTTGAACGCCAAAGGGAGCGAACGCGTCGGCGCGATAATGGAGGAGCTCAGGGTTTCAACGGAAGAGAATTGCGGAGTCTTTCGCGATGAAGAAAGGTTGACCCGGCAGAAAGAGACACTGAAAGAACTTAGGGAGCGCTTTGATCATATCGGCCTGGACGACCGCGGTTTGACCTATAATCTGGACCTGGTTGAAGCCGTGGAACTGGGACATATGTTGGATGTCGCCCAGGCGCTTGTTGAAGCGGCCCTGGCGCGGCAGGAGAGCAGGGGGGCGCATTTTCGGTACGACTTCCCGGCCCGTGATGACCAGAACTGGCTGAAGCACACCCTGACCTACCTGTCCGATGATGGCAGTGTTCGCCTTGACTACAAGCCGGTCAGGCTCCAGCCGTTGAGCGTGCCTTCCTTTGAGCCGAAGGAAAGAGTGTACTAATAATATGAAGACAGTTACCTTCACCATTCTTCGTTTTGATCCCGAAAAGGACAAGGAACCCTATTACAAGGATTACCAGGTAGAGATCCGCCGTCCGGGAATGATGGTTCTTGACGGTCTTAATCAGATTCGCTGGGAACAGGACGGCTCCCTGGCTTACCGCCGTTCCTGCCGGGAGGGTGTCTGCGGCTCGGACGCAATGAACATCAACGGCGTCAACAGGCTGGGATGCATGACGCAGATTGAAAGCCTCAAGACCCCGGTCATAATCCAGCCGCTTCCATCCCTGCCGCTGATTAAGGACCTGGTTGTGGACCTGGATGATTTCCTGGACAAGTATTTCGTTTGCAAGCCTTTTTTTATCCCCAGGAAACCGCTGCCTGATCACGAACAGCTTCAGTCTCCTGAAGAGCGCCGCAAGCTGGACGGTCTGTACGAGTGTATTCTTTGCGCCAGTTGCTCCTCTTCCTGTCCCTCGTATTGGGCTGACCCGGAATATCTCGGCCCTTCGGCCCTGCTGAATGTGTGGCGTTTCATTGTGGACAGCCGGGATGTGGGAGCGGACGAGCGGCTGCAACTCCTGAATAACCGCCATGGAGTCTGGCGCTGCCACACGATTTTGAACTGTATCGAGGCCTGCCCGAAAGGGCTCAACCCGACGCAGGCCATCAGCGGACTCAAAAAGGCCCTGGTTTCAGCCAAGTTTTGAACAGGGACAAGCTTACTCGACGACTCAGGTACCAGGCCTCGCGCCGCGCCAGCCTTGAGCTGGAGCTTATGTTAAAAAGGCTGGTTTCTCCGGCGGCCCTGGAAACATTCAGCGATGAAGACTTAATCGGCCTGGATGAATTATTACAATTAGATGAAATGACCCTTCAGAGCATATTGCTGAACAGGGGCCCGCGCCCTGAAGGAACTCCGGTCAGCCTGTGGGAAAAGGTTCTCGCACTGCTTGTTGAACCCGAAACGGGACCTCTTAAGAAAGAGTAATTTTGTTGAAATAGCGGAAGGCGACAAAGAGTTTGGCTAAAGGACGAAGTTCTTAGGAGGTCTCAAAACATGAAAAAAAGCCATTGTCCGCCTGCCCGATGTTCGGTCGGGCCCGCCCGCAACCTCTGGCTGATACGGGGTAAAATGATTGACTATTTCTTTAAAAGACGCTAAGTTAGAAAAATCAAACAGTAATGACCGTTAACGCGTAAAAACGAATTAGGATCCGAGTGAGTGAACCTGAAAAAAAACTTGTTTTTTCCCAATCCCAGATAGAAAGCAGGGTCAGGGAGTTAGCCGAAGAAATCTCACGGGTTTACAAAGGCAAGGACCTGGTTTGTGTCGGCGTGCTCAACGGAGCCTTCATGTTTTTGTCAGACCTGGTTAAGGAGATGACCATCCCCTTAAAAGTGGATTTCGTTCGCGTGGCCAGTTACGGGTCAGGAAGCGTCTCTTCCGGGAAAATCAAGATGAAGAAGGACGTTGAACAAAGCCTCGAAGGCCGGCATGTTTTGATCGTTGACGATATTGCCGATGCCGGCATGACCCTGGATTATCTCAAGAAACACCTGGCGGCGCAGAAACCGGTTTCGATCAAGATCTGTGTCTTGGTTGATAAAACACAAAGACGAAGCGTACCGGTGGAAATCGATTTCGCCGGTTTCCGGATAGACCGGGGGTTCCTGGTCGGGTACGGGCTTGATTATGACGAGAAGTACAGGTATTTTCGTGATATTTATCATCTTATGATAGACTGAGGTCCCATAAGGAAAAGGGCCATGATTGTTCAATGCGAGAACTGTAAAACAAAATTCAATGTGGACGAGGGCCGTATAAAAGACGAGGGGTCCAAGGTTAAGTGTTCTCAATGCGGGAATGTCTTTGTCATTTACAAGGAAGTTCCCGGGGAACAGCCTCCCAAAACCGAGCTTGCTCAAACAACAGAGTTTGAAGCGGAAGAGATTTCCCGGGAGGAAGCCGAGGACTTTGATCTTGGCCCTGACATGGACGAAGAGGCCGCGGGGGACGATCTTTTTTTGGCGGACGAAGAACCCGTCTTTGATGAAGAATTGCCTCCTCCGGAAGAGCCTGAAGACGAATCGGAAGCCGCGGGAGCCGAGGCGCCTGAAGTCCAAGAAGAACTGCCTGCGGACGAAGAGTTGGAACCTCTTGCGGACGAGGAGCTGGAACCTCTCCCAGATGAAGATCTGGATATTGCCGATCTCAGTCTTGATGAGGAAATGCAGGCCGAATCCCCGGAAGAGCAGGAAGAAGACCTGGGACTTCCTGTGGAAGAGGAGGCCGCTGAAAAAGTTGACGAGGAGCAGGATTTATTTATAGAAGATAAGGCCATTGATGACCTGACATTTCCCGGCGAACAAGAGGAAGCGGATGACCTGGGCCCGGACCTTACCGGTGATACGTTTGACCAGGACATAGCCGCAACAGTGCTAGACCACGAAGTCCTGGAAAAATATGAGGAGGAGATTGCTCCCATCGCGGAAGAACTTTTTGACGAGGAAGCAAAAAGCACCGCTGTCCTGGAGCCCAAACCGGCCGGGAGAAGCCGGATTTTCCTCTGGATTTTGATTGTGCTCCTGGCCGGGGCCGCGGTTCTGGCCGGCCTCTGGTATTTTACCGGCAAAAAACCAATCAAAGTAAAAGAAGATATCCTGGGCAGCAAAAACATCACCTTGGATCAAAAAGAGACCAAGCATTTCTGGCGGCAAAACAAAAAAGAAGGCCCGCTCCTGGTGATAACCGGCCTCGCGAAAAACAATAATTCAACGGCTAGAAGTTATATTAAGCTCAAGGCTGTGCTGAATGACGCCCAGAAAAAGGCCCTGATTCAGAGAGTTTTTTATTGCGGCAATATTTTGACAGATGACGAGCTGCGCCTTCTTTCCATGGATGAAATTAATAAGCGGCTGGCAAGAAGAACCGGGGAAAAAGGCGCGAATTTGAATATCGGCCCCGGCAGGAGCGTGGAATTCATGGTTGTTTTTAACAAGATCCCCGATAACCTGGCCGGTTACTCGATCGAAGTGGTCAGTTCACAACCCGCCAAGCAGCCTGAATAAAGACCTTTGCCAGGCGTGTAATTTGT
Source organism: uncultured Thermodesulfobacteriota bacterium (assembly GCA_964629485.1). Taxonomy (GTDB): domain Bacteria; phylum Desulfobacterota; class Desulfarculia; order Adiutricales; family JAFDHD01; genus JAFDHD01. Next base: position 6,375 of record CAZVRN010000071.1, read on the forward strand.
TGAAATCGCGGAAGGCGAAAATTTAACCCGCAGGAATATTATCTGCGCTTGCCCTTTTTTTTATTCCTCGAATTGAAAGTCAACCTTTATTTTGAAGATCTTGTCTGCCGGGAGGTTGTAGATTTCTTTTACGCCGGTGGCCTCGGAGATGGCGGCCAGGTTTTTTTCAATATCCTCCATGGATGGAGCGATGAAGGTAAACCAGACGCTGAGGTCGTGGTTGCGGCGGTAGTTGTGAGTGACGCCCGGATACCGGTTCACCTCTTGGACAAATGACTCCAGCCGGTCTTCTGGCACGCGGGCGGCGCAAAGAGTGCTGGTGTATCCCAGGTTGCGCGCAGAAAAGTTGCCTCCGATGCGGCGGATAACCCCGCTTTGCCTCAACCGCTGAACTCGTTCCAGGACTTCTTTCTCGGTCAGGCCGAGTCTTTCACTCAGGACCCTGTACGGGCGGGCCTCAATGGGAAAGTCTGACTGAATCTGGTTGAGAAGAAGGCGGTCAGTCTGGCTAAGGTTTATTTCATTTTCGTTGCCGGTCAAACCATACCTCTTATTTTTAAATCATCCCCGCGGCGGGATTTGTCTCAAACCGCCTGGGGCTGGTACAGGCAAAGCGGCTCCTCGGCCAGAAAATCTCCGGTGGCCTCATAGGCCCGGGCCCGGCAGCCTCCGCAGACCTGAAAATATTCACAAATCGGGCACTTGCCCTGATAAGCCCCCTTGTCCCTGAGTTTGAGAAAGGTGGGCGACGTCCGGTAGATCTCGGCAAAATCCTTTTCACGAACCTGGCCGCAGTTAAGGTCAAGATAACCGCACGGCTGGACCTGGCCGGTGTGTGAAACGAAGACGAATCCCTGCCCCCCCAGGCAGCCCCGGGAAACCGCACTCGTGCCGAAAGTGGCGAAATCAACCTTTCGGCCTTCTTCCCTGGCCCGCTGGCGCAGGATGCGGTTGTAGTGAGGGGCGCAGGTTGCCTTCAGCTCCAGTGGGACCTTGAACTGGCGGTCATAGAACCAGTTGAGAACATTTTCATATTCCTGGGCCGAAATAACCTCTTCGGTGAGCTTACGGCCGCGGCCGGTGGGAACCAGGAGAAAGATGTGATGCGCGGCGGCGCCCATGGAAACAGCCATGTCCTGAATAGCCTCGATCTGGTTGAGGTTGCCTCTTGTGACCGTGGTGTTTATCTGGAATTCAAGGCCCGCCTCCCGGGCGTAGCCCACCCCTTCGAGGGTACGGGCAAAAGCCCCTTCCACCCCGCGGAAGCGGTCATGGTCTTCGGCCTTTGCGCCGTCTAAGCTGATGCTGATACGCTGGATGCCGCTGGCCTTGATTTTTCGGGCGATTTCCGGGGTTATCAAGGTGCCATTGGGGGCCATAACCACGCGCAGCCCCCTGGCCGTACCATGGGCGGCCAGTTCAAAAACGTCTGTTCGGAGCAGCGGCTCGCCCCCGGTCATGATCAGGATAATGCCCTGACCCATGGCCGCGATCTGGTCAATGAGCCTCAAACCTTCCCTAGTGGTCAGTTCATCCGGGTCCGGCTCGTTGACCGCTGCAGCCCGGCAGTGCAGGCAGGAGAGGTTGCAGGCCCGGGTCACTTCCCAGGCCACCAGCCTCAGAGCTTCCCCCCCGCCGGAACGGTCTCCCGGGTGACCGGTGGAGCCATGAGGGCGGGTCACGGTTGGCGCTCCATGATCCAGCGCGCGGCCTGAGGCGCAAAGTAAGTCAGGATCATATCAGCCCCGGCGCGCTTTATGCCGGTTAAAAGTTCGAGGGCCACCTGTTTTTCGTCCAGCCACCCTTTTTCAGCGGCGGCCTTAATCATGGCGTATTCCCCGCTGACGCTGTAAGCGGCGACCGGCATGTCGAATTCATCCCGGACCCGGGCGATAACGTCCATGAAAGCCATGGCCGGTTTTACCATAATGATGTCCGCGCCTTCTTCAATGTCCATGGACACTTCGCGTATGGCTTCCCTGATATTGGCCGGGTCCATCTGGTAGCTTCGCCGATCTCCAAAGGCGGGAGCTGACCGGGCCGCTTCGCGGAAAGGCCCGTAAAACGCGGAAGCGAACTTGGCGGCGTAGCTCATGATCGGGATATGCGAAAAACCTTCCTCATCCAGCAAGGCCCGGATTTGAGCCACCCGGCCGTCCATCATATCCGAGGGAGCGACCATATCCGCGCCGGCCCGAACGTGAGACAGGGCCGTTTTGGCCAGCAGTTCCAGGGTGGCGTCGTTATCCACTTCCGTGCCTTCAAGCAGGCCGCAGTGACCGTGAGAAGTGTATTCACAGAGGCAGACATCGGTTATAAGCACCACGTCCCGGATTTCTTTTTTAAGAGCCATGAGGGCTCTTTGCACAACTCCCTCCGGATCGTAAGCCGACGAAGCGATCTCGTCCTTGGTTTCAGGCAGGCCGAACAGGATAACCGCCGGAATGCCCAGATCACGAGCCGATTTGACTTCATCAACCAGCTTGTCCGCCGAAAGATGATACTGGCCGGGCATGGTTGAAATGGGTGTCTTTATCCCGGAGCCGGGCACGACAAAAAGCGGGTAAATCAGGTTATCCACGCATAAAGTGGTTTCACGAACCATCCGCCTCAGGGTCCCGGTCCGTCTTGTTCTCCGGGGACGATATTCAGGGAAAAACATGCTCGCCTCCCATTGGTTTGTCAACATTCAGGCTGTTCATTGTACTACTGTTATTTCCTCATCAGTTAAATAGCAGGCCGGGTCAGGCGACCAGGGGTCTCCGAAGGCTGCCTCGGCCCGGGCCCGGAAGTTACCGCCGCAGATATCCAGCCAGCGGCAGGCCTGGCATCGCCCGGTCACGTATTTCTTTTTTTCCTTTAACCGGGCCAGGAGGGGGATCGAGGAGTCGGTCCATATCTCGCTGAAAGGCCTCTCCCGAACATTGCCAAACGTATGATTCCGCCAGAATTGATCGGCATGCACCCGGCCGTCCCAGGAAACACAGCCGATACCCAGGCCGGAACTGTTGCCTCCATTCATTTTGAGCAGTTCAAGCACATTGGCCGCCCGGGGAGATTTCTCTTTAAGCATGCGGAGATAAAGATAGGGCCCGTCCGCGTGATTATCCACGGTGAGCACCTCCTTGTCCAGCCCGCGTTCATGGAGGTCCTTGGTGCGGTCAATGATCAGGTCAACAACCTCCCGGGTTTCCCGGTGGTTGAGGTCCTCCTTGATCAAGGAGGAACCGCGGCCGGTATAAACAAGGTGGTAAAAGCAAATCCTGGGGATGTCTTTTTGCTCCAGCAGATCGAAAATCCCCGGAATTTCACGGAGATTGCGTTTGTTCATGGTAAAACGGAGTCCGACCTTGAGACCTGCTTCCTGGCAGTTCTTAATTCCCGAAAGGGCCATGTCAAAAGCCCCGCTCACGCCCCGGAAACGGTCGTTGACTTCGTTCAGCCCGTCGAGGCTGATGCCGACATAGGACAGCCCCAGGTCCTTCAGTTCGGCGGCCTTATCTTTGGTAATGAGCGTTCCGTTTGTTGAAATCACCGCCCGCATACCCCTCTTGACCGCATGATTAACCAGAAAATTCAGGTCAGGACGCATCAGGGGCTCGCCCCCGGAAAAAAGCAGAACCGGGGAGCCGAACGCGGCCAGATCGTCAATCAGGGCCACGGCTTCTTGAGTTGTTAACTCATCTTGCCCGCCCCGAACCTTTGCCCGGGCATAGCAGTGAACGCATTTGAGGTTGCAGGCCTGGGTCATGTTCCAGACCACGACCGGCTTTTTATCCGCTGAAAATTGAAGCAGATGGGAAGGCAGGCGCTTGGAATGCCGGCCGTAGCGCAAAGCGTCTGACGGTTCGACCGCGCCACAATATAATTTGGAGATACCAATCATAAGCGGCTCCCAAAATTAGCACATCCAGCCGCCGTTTTGAAGCCTAAAGATGTTTTCTTAAACGTTGAAGCGTTCCGGGGCCAAATCGTTTAGAAAACCTTCCGGGTCGAGAATCGCTTCCCTGGTGATCGTAAACCTCGATTGGCCGGTTCTTCTGTTAAGCTGGTACAATTCAGACTCAAATTCACGGCAGAAGTAACGGTAAACCCATGCCGGTTCTTTATCCCCGGAAACCACGAGGTGAGCCAGCTCATCAGCCGCTTCATCGGTAAACTCGACTTCCAGGCCGAAGCGCTCATAAAATCTCCGGCTGCAAGCATTGACCTGTTCGTAAATTTTTTCAAGCATGGCGGCGACTTCAGAAAGGTCCATGAAATCTTGCGATACAAAATTCATCAGCAGGTTCACCCTGGTGGAATTCAACGGCATGCCCGACCAGAACCAGAAGAGGTCCTCATTTTTCTGGATCATGGCCAAAAGCTCCTCCTTCTCTTCAGTGTAAATACGCTCAAAATGGCTCTGGCGTTCGGGAGCATCCGGTTCCTTCAACAGGGAAGCCAGGTCCGACTTCGGGTCTTCGATCGTACTAAGACTCACTGAAAAACGCCGGATCCGGGAGGAAGGCAGCTTGGATTCAAAAGGGAGCAGGACCCGCTCAATGACGCTGACCAAGGCCCGGGCTCCTGTTTTCTCCTCGACGGCGAGCTTAGCCAGCCGGGCCAGGGCTTCATCATCGAACAAAAGGTCAATCCCGTAAGATTTGAAGTCCTTCTTTTTGCCCGTAATAATCGGATTATTCGGGTTCTTAAGTATATGGTAAAGGTCCTTT
>CAZVRN010000072.1:0-10985 GCA_964629485.1 uncultured Thermodesulfobacteriota bacterium
CGCAGACCTCGTTTTGATTGGCGAGAGCAGTCTTTCGCGATTACTTTATGTCTTGAATCGGGTGTTTAGATAAAGCTTGCATCACTGCCTGACAGTTTAATAAACTGGTTGATGCTCTAGCAATGTGAGGTTAAGGAGGAAAGCATGCCCTATTTTGAAACCGGAAATTTACGACTATATTATGAGGATGTCGGAGAGGGTCAACCTATCATCTCAAACCACGGCCTTGCTGAAGACTGCGGTTATTGGCGTGATACAGGCGTCACCGCTAAGCTGGCCGAACATTACCGCGTTATCTCCATGGATATGCGCGGGCATGGGCAAACTGTTGTGACGGAGGAACCATGGGGATACGATGCCGATACTATGGCGGATGACTTTGACCGCCTGGCTGATCACTTGGGTATTGACAAATTCCATATGCTCAGTCACGCCACCGGCGGTATGGTGGCGGCCCGCTATGCCATGACCCGCTCGGAACGTCTGCTCAGCCTCATGCTGACCGACACCGGCTCCGCCACCCGTCCCAAGATGGTCGGCACGCAGAAACTTACTGAAGAGGAATTACGTCAGTTTCTGGAGACAGCTCGCCGGGAACCGATTCCCCGGTTAAGTTATGAAGAAAGAAAAGCAATGTGGCGCCAGAATCCCGGGCCTTTCACCTTCAAGATGGAGCAGCATCCGGACAGCGATAAGATGTTTGATATTATGGACGGCTTTTATCAGCGGCGTTTGAGTCCTGAAGCCCTCAAAGAATTCAGGCTCAGTTTTTACAACGATCCCGACCCCAAGGTGGAGGGGCTGAAGCAGATAAAATGCCCCACCTTAATTCTCCTTGGTGAATTTGACATTGTTTTTCTCGGCCCAAGTGAATTGATGGCCTGGTTTATCCCTGATAACCGCCATCTTCTTATGCCTGGCGTCGGACATATGACGGCCATTGAAGACCCGGAAGGCACTGCTCAGGAACTACTGGATTTCCTTAAGACCGTGGCTGAAACAGGCCGGGCCAACCGCTGACCAAGCGGATGACAGGATAATTTAACCGGCTGCCGGATCCGCCAAAATCACGACAGCCGGTTAACTCCCTGGCTGATGCCCGCTTTATTTTAGTCGATCACTGCTTCCTCGGAACCTTCCCGTATCCACGTAACCGGCCTGTATTCACGCGGTACAATTCCCTCTTGTTTGAACTTCGGCCAGCCCATAACCAGCGTCGTGATTACACGCCAAGGTGGTTTGAGGCCGATTTTTTCCGCGATTTCAGGCGAATTGGCCGCCATGGCTAAAAATCCGACCCAGCAGGCTTTAATACCCAGGGAGTTGGCAACTAGGTTCATGTTCTGCCCGGCAATCCCGATATTCAATTCCGGTCCGGAAATGGCTCGTTCGTCACCAGCCATCAGTATCACGCAGGGAGCGTTGAGCGAAGCGGGCATGTTTTTCCTTACGATTGATCCCATGCCTCCCAGGGCCAGGCGGGGGTCAAACAACCCGCTGCTTGTGCCTCCCTCTATCATGGACGTCAAGTTCTTTACGGTTTCGTCGTTTTTATACATGTTATAAATCATGCTGGTACTGGCCCAGACCATTTCATCCATTTTTTTTATCAGCTCTCTGTTTGTGATAACGATGAATTTCCACGGCTGGCAGTTTCCGGCGCTGGGCGCAAATCGGCCCGCTTCGAGGACCCGGCGTATCAGCGGTTCGGGTACCGGGTCATTCTTGAAATTACGAACGCTGCGACGTTCGAGAACGGCCCGCTCGATCGCGTTCCATTGATCCGCTTGCCCCTCGGCGTTTTTGGGCTCCATCGGCAGCCTGGCCTCAAGGGGGGCCGAGTCTGTCGCCCAGTATCCATCATCAACAGTATACGGCTTGACAATGGAGATGGCTTCGACCGGGCAGGCGACCATACAGTTATAGCAGGAGAAGCATTCATACTCATCCTTTAACTTGGGAAAATCATCCTCACCCATCTCCCAGGCTTTAAAAGGACAGTTCTGAATGCACAGGCCGCAGCCGGTACAAATTTCCTTGTCAACTTGCATGACACCCATGTGGGCGTTTTCCGGGCGCAAGATAGCTTTTACGTCCTCCCAGGCCATTGTTCCCTCCTTAATTTTGTTTCAATTTTTATATTTTTAAAAAACGGCTGTCCGAACTTTTTGCCTTAAGGTCAGGATTAATTCGAATTGATCTTGCCCTGGCAGGCAAATAAAGAAAAAAAGCGTTTTTAACAATTTTAAGTGTTCGGCCGCGCCGTTTATGCCGTGTCCGTTCTCTGGGTAAAGACCTACCCAGCAGCCTTGGACACTTGTTCGTCCTCCAATCCGAGAAGATTTACCAGTTGAGTCCTGATTTCTTCATTGTGGAACATTCCTCCGCCGATTCCCCCGTCCACATGGATTGCGGCCCCATTGACAAAGCTGGAATCATCGCTGGCCAGCCAGAGTGCGGCCTTGGCGATATCTTCCGGAAGGCCGCTTCGTTTGATAGCCTGTACATTCTTGAAGACTTCTTTTATCGGCTCGACGATTTTTTTAGCTTCTTCGGTATTAAGGCCCACTGTTCTTCCGAAAATAGGAGTGGCTATGCCGCCTGGACATATGGAATTAACGCGAACGTTGAACTCCCCGAGCTCCACGGCTGCGGATCGGGTCAGGTGAATAACCGCGGCTTTGCAGGCGCTGTAAGTGTGCCCGGCAAAACCCGTTCTGTGTCCGGCCACACTGGCGATATTTATGATGCTGCCTGATCCCTGTTTTTTCATGGGCAGCGCAACATACTTCATGAACATGAAAACGGCCCTGAACAGTATTGCCACGGTGATGTCAAATCCCATCATGGGTGTCTCTTCGATCAGTCCGCTCGCTCCGCCTATACCCGCGTTGTTAAACAGACAGTCAATACGTCCGAATTTATCCAGGGTATAGTCTATAACCGCCGTGACATCTTCCTCCTTGGCCACGTTGGTATGCTTAAAACTGGCGTCGGCGCCCATCTTCTTGGCCAAATCGAGGCCTTCATCATCCAGGATGTCCGCAATCACCACGCGAGCACCCTCATTGATAAAAAGACGAACCGTTGCCTCTCCGATTCCACTCGCTCCACCTGTAATTAACGCTACTTTGCCATCCAGTCTTCCCATCTCATTCCTCCTGCGATGATTGTTTACTCCTACGCGTCATAGCCTCATCTAAACAATGTAGCCCGTAACTTGTCTACTCTGATCGCTGTCAGCATAATCGGAATTTTAACCAAAAATCAACCCCCTCTTACTATTCCTTTATTGACAATAGCAGGTACTTGTACTGGGTTAATAATTTTGGTTACTATACCTGAAATGAAAATATTTTTCGATCTTTTTATGCAGTTTTTCTTTATTGACTCTATCCAGCAAGCCCGTTAACTTTTTTGCATTGTTAAAATCATTAAAGACCTTATAAAATTATTCTTTACTACGAGGGTATTATAGGGGGGAATCATACTATGAGTCAAAAACAATGGTACAAAGCTGTTCCTATTGGAATGGAGCTGGGGTCCGTGGAAATGATTCTGGACAAGGAGAGTGTCGAGGCAAGGGTTCAAGAGGTTCAATGGAAAATTAAAGACCTCATGGATAACCTTGGCCTGGCGCCGCCGGGCGTGACTATTGTTGAGCACGCTCGTATGAAATTCAGGGCGATGCCAGAGATGCGTTCTTCAATTTGGGCCAAGAGTGAACATGAATTTATCAAGCCGATGAAGATAGGAGAAAAAGTTATCATCCGGGGCAAAGTCGTGGAAAAATACGTAAAAAGGGGCAGGGACTACCTTGTGGCCGAATATGAAACTGTCAATGAAGCCGGTGAGCTGTTGATGAAAAGCCGGGAAACCGGAACGCCCGTGGAGTAAGGAGGGGAAAATGCAAGAAACCGCACGTCCGGTAAAAATTGGTGACGAGATTCCCAGTCTGACCAAAACAGCTTTCATGACTATCGAACAGGACGCGCGCAATCCCATTCATACCGATGATTATGCCAAACGGTTCGGAATGCGCGGCGCTCTGGTGGGTGGGTCCACGCTGCTCAGCTATATTTTGGAGATGCTGTATAGCTATTTTGGTTTGAATTGGTTTACCTATGGCAAGATCAAGGTTTCATTTATCGGCGGTGGAGCGATCAACGGCGACATCGTGACCGCCCGTGGTTTGATCAACAAAATTGAACCGGAAGAAGCCGGCGACAGGTTGATACTCGACATCTGGATGGAGAGGGAGAGTCAGGATAAAATCGTGGTCGGCGAGGCCACCTGTATTCAATAACCGGTTGCACAAGGAGTAGTCATTATGCCTAAAGTTCAGGTGAACGGGATCGAATTGTATTATGAAAGCCATGGCCAGGGATATCCTGTCGTTTTTCTGCATGGTTTTTCAGCGACACATCATATGTGGCAGCCTCAGATACCTGTATTTTCAAAGAGTTACCGGTTCGTTATCTATGACGCCCGTGGTCATGGACAGTCGGACAGCCCCCCTTCAGTGGATGATTATTCCGCAGATATCGTGGTAGAGGATCTTTACCAGCTCCTTGGCGCACTGAAGATAGACAAGGCGGTCATTGGCGGTCTCTCCATGGGGGGTTACGAGTCGTTGCGGTTTTATCTGACACATCCAGAAATGGTCACGGCTCTTATTCTTATGGATACGGGCCCCGGCTACCGCAACCCGGCTCACCGCGAGGAGTGGAATCGCGGGCGGGAGGAACTGGCGCAAAGACTCGAGACTGAAGGTATCGAAGTCCTGGCGTCCAACGCCCCGACCGAGTCTCGCCGGGAGGTGATGCTTACCCAGAATCCGGTGGGGCTGGCGCACATGGCACGTAAAGTGGTTGCCCAGCATGATTCCATGGTTATTGAAGGTTTGACCGGAGTTAAGGTGCCGACCCTGGTCCTGGTTGGAGAAAACGATAAGCCCTTTCTCGCTGCAGCGCAGGTGATGGCCAAGAAAATACCTTCTTCTGAACTTTTTATTGTCCCGGACGCTGGTCATGCGGCCAATATTGACAACACCGGGTCTTTTAACAAGGCAGTGCTTGATTTTTTAAATAAATTAAATTTGCCGGCGAGCTAGACCAGCCAGACCGGTCTCGCCACAACCGTAAGTCAGACCCCTATTTAATTCTGAATTTTAGCTGAACGCCTTGTTAGCTTTAAAGTTAACTCCTTGAAATATTGATAATATTTTTCAAATTAAATACCTGCCTTTTGCAGTTTCAACGGAATTACTGGTCCCTCAAAGGTTTTTTTAAGATTTAAAATTCATCTTCTGATAAGAACATACGTTCAAAAATATCTTGACATATTTAACCTAAACATATATATTATGAACAGATGTTCATAAGAGGTGAGGCTTTTATGGCTCAAGATACCAACATAAAACAAGATACAATTCAGATGCTTTTAGCATCCAGGTCCTTTACGACAGGCGTTCCTGTCGCAAAAGATCTGTATTTTCTTTATTTTGCTAAAAAGGAGGTAGAATGATGCCTGGATTTGATGGCACTGGTCCTCTGGGACAGGGTCCTATGACCGGAGGTGGTTTTGGTTATTGTGTGGGTTCATGGCCTTATCGCGGCCGCACTCTCGCAAGAGGCGTTGGCCGCGGCGGCAGGCCCTGGGGCGGCGGCAGAGGTTTTGCCTATGGTGGCGGCTGGCGCCGCGCAGGGTATTACCGGGGGCCGTATTATGGTGCAAATTACCCACTCGATCCAGTCCGACCGGCAGGGTCTGAGACGGAATTTCTTAAGGCTCAGGCGGATGATTTACGCGCTGAACTTCAGGCTGTAGAACAGCGCCTGGCCGATCTCGAGAAAAACTCCTCCGAGGAGTAGGTCCGCAATTTGGTTTATTTACTTTATAGGGGGAGGAATAAACTCCTCCCCTTAATAATGTACGGAGCTGAATGAAGATGCCTATTTATGAATATCAATGCAAAACATGCGGAAATGTCACCGAATTTCTGGTCGGTCCCGGAGAAGATGTGGCTATTTCTTGCTCAAACTGCGGTGGACAGGATATGGAAAAAATAATGTCTGCGGCCTCTTTTCTGGGCGGGAGCTCGGAACGCGCCCCCGGTCAAACATGCTGTGGGCGTGATGAACGATGCGCTACGCCGCCATGTTCAACGGGTAGCGGCCAGTGCAGACGGGGTTAGATTGTTGTCGTCGGCGGGACATGAGCCAGAAGTAGGCAGAAGGTTTGGCAGGTGTCTGCGAGCAAATTAAAGCATGTATTCGGTCCGGTGCCTTCTCGCAGACTGGGACGATCGCTCGGCGTAGACCTTGTTCCGTTTAAGACTTGCACTTATGACTGTATTTATTGCCAGCTTGGTCGAACGACCGACAAGACAACCCGGCGAAAGGAATATGTGCCTGTTGATGAAGTATTGCGGGAAGTTGAACGAAAAATTTCCTCCGGTGTTCAAGCGGATTTCATTACTCTGTCAGGTTCAGGCGAGCCTACCCTGCATTCCGGTTGCGGTGAAATTATCCGGGGTATTAAGAAAGTGACTCAAATCCCGGTTGCCGTGCTTACGAACGGGTCTTTATTATGGGATTCATCTGTTCGGGAGGGTCTGTTGTCAGCCGACCTGGTCATACCATCGCTAGACGCTGGAAAGGCAGAGGTTTTTAAAAAGGTAAACCAGCCTCATCCGAGTATCGGTTTTGAGCAAATGGTAAATGGACTTATTGAGTTCGGCGCTTCTTTTCAAGGCCAGGTGTGGCTGGAAGTTTTTCTTTTGGGGGGCCTGACAGCCCTGGAGCCGGAAGCAGGCGAAATCGCGGCTCAGATTCAAAAGATTAAACCGAATCGCATTCAACTCAATACCGTAGCTCGGCCGCCGGCCTATGAAACCGCCTTGGCGGTTCCTGAAGCTGAAATGCTGCGGCTGGTAACGCTGTTCGGCGAAAGCGCCGAGGTAGTGGCCGATTTTGGTGGAATACATGCTAAGAAGGATTTTTCGAAAAGCAGGCAGGATGTATTGGACCTCCTTGAGCGTCGGCCGTGCACTCTGGATGATATATCGATATCGCTGGGTATCCACCGTAACGAGGCGGTGAAATATTTAAATAATCTTTTAAAACAGTCAATTGTGACCACAAGGCAGATGGGTGATAAATTATTTTATATCTCTCTAAGACATTGAAATTACTGCACGATTTTTGTATGGACAGCAGCCTGAACATGGAAGCATATAGTGATTAACAATAAAAGAAACAGTCGAAGACCAGGCCGAGGCATGGGCCGGGGCCGTGGAATGGGTAGAGGTCCGGGCCAGGGGCGAGGCATGGGTCGGGGCAGGATGGCCATCGGTTCCGCCTCAAGGCCCAAGGCATGGCGAAGACAGGAGCCACTGGATCTAAGTGGAGAAACCCGGTTGCCGCGCTCCAAGGCTACCGGGTTGATTAAAACTCAGCTTCCGGAGCCGGAAAAAGGCGGCGCCGGCGTCCTGGCGGCGGTTGTGGATGCGAAACGGTGCAAGGGCTGCGGTGCTTGCGCTGACGTCTGTCCAACCAGCTCCATTACTGTTACTGAGGTCGCAACCGTCAATCAAAGCACATGTATTGCCTGCGGCAGTTGTGTGGAAATTTGTCCCGGGGAAGCGATTTCTCTCAAGGAAATTTGAATTAGATCGCCTGGCGCGCTGGCCGGGATGAAGTTCTTCAGGGCCTCAAAATAGCTTTTGCGGGTAACGTGATTAAAGAAATGACTCCCTCGGATATAAAGATCACCGTGCTTTACAATAACTTTCTTACGGATCAGAATCTGACTTCGGCATGGGGAATGTCCTGCCTGTTGGAGGGCATGGAGAAAGTCATTCTTTTCGACACCGGTGGTGACGGTCATACTCTGCTTTCAAACATGAAAAAGCTGGGGAAGGTTCCTCTAAATGTTGAGGTGGTGGTTCTTTCCCATATTCATGGAGATCATACGGGGGGACTGGCAGAGTTTCTGATAACCGCCAGTGATGTCGAGGTGTATATGCCGCGGTCTTTTCCTTCGAAGTTTCAAAGGTTGGCCGAAAAATTGGGAGCGCATGCCACACGGGTCGGTGAGCCAAAGCAGATATTCAAAGATGTATATTTGACAGGCGAATTGGGTGACTCCATACCGGAGCAGGCTTTAATAATCATGACCCCTAAAGGCTCTATTATAATCACAGGCTGCGCTCATCCAGGTGTGGTTGACATCGTCGCGAGGGCCAAAGATGTTTGTCCTGGTGAGGTGTATCTTGTTACGGGAGGGTTCCATTTAATGGCGTCTTCCGACCAGGAGATTAAAAGGATCATCAAGGAACTCAAAACTTTGGGCGTAAGAAAGATCGGGCCTTCACATTGCACCGGGGAAAGATCTATCGAGCTTTTCAAAAAAGCCTGGAAAGAGGATTATACGGACCTGGGATGCGGTAGTGTTTTTAACGTGGAAGTGTTGAGACCAAATCCGCGGGACAGTCATTAATAGTCCTGTGTCCGCTGTCGTGAATCAGCCTTGAGTTGACAGTGTCCTTAAATCAACTCCTGGACCGCAAGTGGAGACGCCAAAACCTCCGACGAGCTTTTTGTAGCCTGTTGTCAACTTAAGTCGAAACTAAGTCATATTAATCTCCGCCATTCATTTTTTAATCAATAAGCGGTTTTTTCCATTTTGGGGGTCTCTTTATTTCTCCGTATATTTACGGCGCCGGGTTAATTTTTCATACTGACTTCAACCACGGCTATGCCGCTTTTTTCCTCAAAAGGGATGACGATGATTGGTCCCGAGACAGCGTGTTTAATAGTGTGCTTCCGGCCGGCAATGATTGTGGGGATAGCGGCGGAAAGCTTGAGCCCGTTTTCTTCAAGCATTCGCCTTGCGTCACCGCAAATCATATTTGTTATTTCACCCACCGCGTCCCGGGCGTCTTCCGTAATATCAGTCAGTTCTTCTTGGAGCATGTTTTTCATAATTTTCTTGATCAGGCCGAAGGAAAATGAAACCGATAATGAACCGGTGACATCTCCGGTAATGCCGATTATCCCTGAAACGTCACCCACGGCTACCGCATCTTTTTTTAAATATGGTTTTCCGGGTCTTAGTTCCACACCAGCCATTATTTTAAGAACGTTAATTGTAGCCGCAAGAAAGGGATTAATGTACTTAACATCCATGATTTGTTTTCCTCATTTAAGCCTTCTTAAGAACTTCATCCTTTAGCCGAACTCATTGTCAGGCTCAAATGATTCGACGAAATTTTTGGTTCTTAAGCTGACTCCATATTCTATTGATCATGCTTTTCAATCCAGCCGTGTCTCTGGGCAGGGGTTATGTTTTTTTGATACATTGAAAATTCAAAGCAAAAATCAGGTATGGACTTAATAGGTTATTCCTGATGTTATTTTGAAAAAAGTTCTCATCTCAGGAGAATACTTTTTCGATTTTTTCACTGAGTGTCTCGGCGGTGAATGGTTTGACAATGTAATTGCTGACCTTGGCTTTCGCCGCCTCAATAATATTATCCTGCTGGGCTTCAGCCGTGACCAGGATAAACGGGGTGTCCTTGATGCTTTCAGTCTGGCGGACGTACCGCAGCAGTTCGATGCCGGTCATTTTGGGCATGTTCCAGTCAGAGATGATAAGATCTACTTTTTTACTTTGCAATATACTGACTGCTGTGGACCCATCGTCTGCTTCCAGAATATTATTGTAGTTCAACTGTCGCAGCATGTTTTTGACGATTCGTCTCATGGTTGAAAAATCATCTATTACCAGTATGGTTATGTCTTTATCGGCAGGCATTTTTCACGTTCCTCCATTATCTGATTTTATTCGTACCACCTATATGGGACTTCTTAAAAATTTTGTGCTTCAAGTACGCTTCTTTCTGCGATTTCAGCAAAATTAATGGTTCTTAAGATGTCTCTGCATATCAATCAATTATCATGCAAGCCGCGATTTTCCGGTCCGGATTTAAATTAAGCTGCCGCGGCCGCAGCGCATGAGAATAAGAAATCAAAGATATTGTTCGATCCATTCAGACGTTGATATTTTTGACGCTTTTTTGAATTTCAGCCAAAAGTACATTTGCAGCTTTGAATTCGGGATTAATGTTTAACGCCTTTTTGAGGGCTTGGATTGCCTTCTCCCTCTTGCCCCATTCCAGATACAGGCGAGCTGTATTATAAAAAATACCCTCGTCACGAGGTGCAAGCCGGATGGCCCGCCGATAATACTTCAGTGCTTCCTCAAATCGGCCGTCTTTCCGCAGGGAGATGGCCAGTCGGTTCAAGGCGTGAATGGATTCAGAATATTTCTTACTGGCAAGTTCATAAGCCTCTTGCGCTTCTTTTATAAATTTTTTTTTCAGATAACAATCACCGACCGCGATAATATCTTTTAGTTTAACATCGGGAGTGAACAAAATTTCTTGTGCGAGAAGCGCCGCCTTGTCGGGCTGGTTATTTTCCAGAAACATCTGAAACCTGGTGAACTTTTCCTGGACGCTTTCCTCTTCAAGTCCTGTGAGTTGGCTTAAAAAATCAATGGCTCTCTCGTGCTCGCCCTTGACAAAAGAAACCGGTCCGTAAGTCCCGATAAATTTAGGATGTCTTGAAAGCTTTATTTCCAGATCGTAAATCTCATCCTCTAAGATCTCTTTTTCCTTCCTGAGCAGAAGTGTGCTGCGATAGAGCTTAAGGACCTTGATCAATTCTTTCATAGCGATATCAAGTGAGCCTTTATGGACACGTTCCCTGATGGATGAAATCAGCTTGAAGATATCATTCACCTTTTCGGCGTTGCTTGTGGCCTGTTTTTTTTGCATAACTGACCATCCACCCTTGAAGCTGAAAATTTATAAAGCAGTCAAAGACAGCGGTTAAACAAGGTCATCTTCTTGTATTATGTTAGAACTTTGTGCAGGTTATTTAATCTGTCAATAAAAGCCGCCTTATTTTTAACTCGAA
>CAZVRN010000073.1:0-10900 GCA_964629485.1 uncultured Thermodesulfobacteriota bacterium
GTTGACCAAAAACAAAAACGAAAAACTATGTTCACTACTTAACGCATAATTTGGGATAATAATTAGATAATATTACGAAAAATTTTGCTTAAAAGAGATTAAAAAGTGGAGGAAACGAAAAAAGGCTTAACAAGAAGGGAGCTTCTTCAACTCGGCGCAGCCGGGGCTGCGGCGTTGACGTTGGGTGGGAAATCCGTTTTTGCCGCCTCGCCAAAACGCGGCGGTACTATTACCTGCGGCATGCAGTTTCTGATTCAGTACCCTGATCCACATCAATATTCGGGAACATGGGCCCACCAGGCCAAGGCCTTGGCTTGGGAAGGTTTGTTTACCCCGACATCAGTGGCTGAGCGAGTAAGAATCACCGAAGAGAGGGGACCGGACGCGGTTCCCGGCGTGCAGCCCATGCTGGCCGATGCTTACGAGGTTGAAAAAAACGGGACGCGCTATGTTTTTCATCTTAAGAAAGGAGTCAAGTTTCATAATGGCAAAGAGCGGGATTCCGCGGATGTGAAATGGAGCTGGGAAAGAATCGCGGACCCGCGGACCAGGGGGCCGCGACGAATTTTGACACAGTTCTTAAAAAGCTCGGAAACGCCTGATAAATACACGGTTGTGGCTAACCTGTCCCAACCCTATGCCACCTTCCTTGCCGCCAACACTTGGGGGTTAGCGCCGATCCTGCCCAAAGACTCCATCCCGCCGGGCGTAAGATGGGGCCAGACAGGGACATTCAAACCTAAAACCGCGGCGCCTCCGGGCACCGGCCCGTTTAAGATGGTTCAGTTTCAGCAAAAATATAAAGCAGAGTTTGAAGCTTTCAAAGAATATCGCATTCCAGGACGTCCTTATCTTGACAAGGTGATTTATAGGGTGCTCATGAAGAATGAGCCGAGAACCATGGCCCTTCGAGCTGGCAATGTTGATTACATTTATAGCGCCGAAGTAAACTGGCTCAACAAAGTCCTCGCCGGCAAGCTCTATAAACTGAATCAACCCATCACTCTTCGGGATCAAAAGCTTATCCTCTTCCCGGCTTTAAACCGGACGACCATTACTATTTATCTCAACAGTCATGATAAAATGAATACTCCTTTCAAAGATGCGCGGGTCCGCCAGGCCCTGAATTATTGTATTGACCGAAAAAAATTATCAGAGGTGCTTTTTGGCAAACTGGCAATTCCCGTGGCCCAATTTTTCCATCCGAGTATTTCTTACTGGGCCTATCCGGATATCGTGCCGCCCCAGCCGGATATTGAAAAGGCCAAGAACTTGCTTAAGCAGGCGGGTTACCCCAATGGGCTGGATGTGGAATTCAGGATTACGCCGACCTGGGGAAAAAATGATATCATGGCCCAGGTCGTTCAGCAGATGGCCAAACGGGCGGGTTTTCGCATCAAGATCATTCCGCAGGTGGGGATGCAGTACTACATCAATCTCAGAAAATACACCTACCAGATGCTTGTTTACACGTTCGGCGGCCTGGACCCGATGATCGGCGGCGGTTACACCGCCTTTCACACTGACCCGATCAAGCCCTATAACGGTTATTCTCACTCACTGGGCTTGAAAGATCCGGAAATGGATAGATTGTTTGATGAAGCGATCTCGGGGACGGATAATAAAAAACGCAAAGCCGCTTACAGAAAAGTCGTGGAACGAATCAACGAGCAGGCTTACGCCATTCCCATGTACATGAACATCGTCGCTAACGGCTGGTCCACAAAAATCAAAAATTTCAAACCCTGGAATTACTACTACCCGGAGCAGGCTTTTCAAGAGGCCTGGATAGAAGGCTAAAACAGGCCGAGCGAGAACTAACCGGCAGGAATTTTTCCAGCTTTTTAATGGTTTAATTTGGAGCCTGATAATGAGTTTGGTCAAAGGATGAAGTTTTGCAGAGGTCTCAATAATCAAATCACATTGCTTAATTGCTTATAGGTGAGAGAATGTTGCCATGGATGAGATAACACGACGGGACTTTATGAAATTAGGCGCGGGCGCGGTTGTCACTCTAGGTATGACACCGATCCCGGTAAACGGCGCGGGTGCTGGAGGAGGTAAAAGCGGGGCACTGAACCAGACCGCAAGCGTGGCCGCGATTCGAGGCAATGACTTATACGCTATGACCCGCGAGGTCTTGGAGGCTGTGGGCGGCATTCAGGGTGTCGTCCATGAGGGTGAGACGGTTTTTATCAAGCCGAACATGGTCACCTTGCCCTGGGCGGGATATCGAAATCCATTTACGGCGGGCGAATGTACCAAACCGGAGATCCTCATCGCTTGTGCGGAAGAATGCCTGAAGGCAGGCGCGGCAGAGGTCATTATCGGTGACGGTTCTCAGATGCCGCGTTTTGACTGGAGTCTGGCCAAGACCCTGGACAATTCAACCGACCTGGTTCGCGCGGCGGCGCACTTAAGTTCGCAGTATGCGGGCAAAGTTACTCTGGCCTGTCTCGAGATTGCCACGCCCAAGTGGGTGGAGGTTCCTACCGGCATTTCCCTGGGCAAGGTTGCCATCTCCAGCCTCGTGACCCGGGCGGACCGCGTGATATCTATTCCGGTTGCCAAAACACACAAATGGGCCCAGCTTACGCTTTCACTGAAGAATTTCGTTGGTATTACACCACTGAAGCGCTACGGATGGAAGAACAAGCCCGGTTATAACCGTGTTCTGCTCCATAAAAACGACTATACCCCGGAGGCCATGGGCCAGCTTTATATTGATCTTTCCAAAGCCGCAAAGCCGGATCTCTCCATTATAGACTTTTCCATTTGTATGGAAGGGGATGGTCCAACGGCTTCAGCGGGAGGTGAATCCATAAACGTGAAGAATAGGCTCGGCTCCTGGCTCCTTCTCGCCAGCACCGACCCGGCCGCGGCCGACGCGACAGCGGCCCGCGTCATGAATCATGATGACAGCTATGTAAGCCGGATTCTCACTATGGCCTCCCAGCAGGGGTTAGGTGTGATAAATAAGAAATCGATCGAGATCATGGGTGACAGGTTGGATAATTTGCGCATCGACTGGAAACCCGCTAACCTCGTCTTTGGTTAGAAAACCTTTAGAAATAGTAATTTTCAATCAAGACCTCTTAAGAACAAGTAATTTTGTTGAAATCGCGGAAGGCGATAATTTAACCCGCAGGAATATTATTAATATTTCGGGACTTAGATTTGAGCCTGACACTGAGTTCGGCTAAAGGATGAAGTTCTTAAGAGGTCTTAATCTAATGAGGCACACTCAACTGAGGATCTGAGGATAATCTGAGGATAATATTATAAAAAAGATACTGGCCGTATCATTTGGCATAGTAGCCATCGTTCAGATAATCGGCTTTGATTTGCTGAGTCCGATTCATGCGAAAATTGAAATATAACGAAGATGGATCGCTGGATATATACATTCAGCATATGCCCGCCGGGCCTGATAAAGAATCAAACTGGCTGCCCGCTTTCGCGCATCTGTTTCGATTGGCATTGCGGGCATATCAACCGCGGAAGGAATTGCTTGAAGGAAGATATCTCATACCTGCGGTCCGTCGTATTGAATAAGGTGCATTGATCTACCGTCTCTTTTATTCTTCAGTCTACATTGATTATGCTGGCTCGTGTTTTAATGAGATTTGATGCTTATTGTTACTACGGTTCTATCTTAGCTTGCCGTATTAAACTTCGAATCATCCATACCTTTAAGGTGGCCGGGATACATGTGACTTCTGCTTTCCCGCTGAGCCGTCATTACCGGGCAATACTTAAATATGAGAGCAACGACCGCCTTTTTGGTTGACTTAAATGAATGTGAGAAGTTATTATATACTGAAATGGAAAAACTGTGGTTTCCTATTTAATTAGCGAGAAATCGTCTTTTGGTAAGGAATCATAAACTCTACGGCCAAGATCAATGCCTGCTCAAAGGGCAAAAAGCGGGATTGATGGCTGGAAATACAGAGATTGCGGCGACTGCCACTTAATTCCGAAACACTTGCTTGAAACAGGAGGCAGCACATGTTGCAAGCAATTCACCATACCGCAATTGCTACCGGCGATTTGGACCGGCTGGTTAAATTTTATCGCGACCTTATGGGTTTTGAGGTCGAGCAGGAATTTAGCTGGGATCGCGGAACCGATGTGGCCGATAAAATTACCGGGCTGAAAGATTCGGCTTCCAAGGTGGTCATGCTTAAACTAGGCGATTTCCGATTGGAACTTTTTCAGTTTTCTTCCCCTGAGCCTAAAGTGGGTGATAGGAACAGGCCGGTTTGCGACCACGGCCTGACTCACCTGGCTTTTACCGTTGTCGATATAGACGCGGAGTATGAAAGGCTTTCATCGTCGGGCATGGTTTTTCATTGTCCGCCTCAGAGCATGGGTCCGACAAAAGTAACCTACGGCCGGGACCCGGATGGTAACGTCGTGGAATTAATGGGAACGGTTGGATAGTAAGGGAATAATAGTGTGCAGTAGGCGATAAAAACTCCGGAAATTATTCAGCATCAATAGCCGAACCGAGGATTAAATGGAGGGGTGTTGATATGACAAAAAAAGCCGGGAAAATGACCCGCAGGGATTTTTTAAAAATCAGTGGAAAAATTACGGGCGCAGTTGTCTTCTCCGGCCTTTCCGCAGGCCCTGCCAGGGCCGCCTCGAAACTGAAAACTATTGATTCGGGAAATGATTCACTGCTTGGAGGAAGAGGGGATTATAAGGTTTTTTCGGCAGGGCGAATCGGTACCATGTCTGTCAAGAACAGGCTGGTGCGTTCGGCTACCACGATTGGTGCTGCCGCCAGGGGGCGGCCTACAGAGGAATATATCCGAATGTATCGTGAGCTGGCCCGGGGCGGGGTAGCTGTGATCATTACCGGTTTCATGATCCCTAGTCGGACCGACACCCGCAATGCGAAGCAAATTTTTATTTACGATGACCGTTATATCCGCGGTTTGCAACGAGTCGCTGAAGCGGTTCATGAAGCTGACAGTGAGTGCCGTCTTGTGGCTCAAATCGGCCACAGCGGCGGAACCGTCAGTCCTTCGGGCATCAAATGGCCTTTCCCCTGGAAGAGAAAAGCAAGGGCTCTGGCCACTGACGAGGTGGATGCCATCGTGAGCGACTTCGCGGACGCCATCTGGCGGGTCAAAACCGCCGGCTTCGACGGTGTAGAATTGCACGGCGCCCACGCCTACCTCTTAAGCTCATTTCTTTCACCCCTGACCAACAGGCGTACCGACCAATACGGCGGCTCACTGGAGAAACGCGTGCACATCATTCGGGCCATCATGGACAAGGCCAGAAAACGCGTAGGCCCGGACTTCCCGATTATGATTAAATTGAATTCCGACGACAATGCGGCCGGGGGCATCCGACCTGAAAATTTCCCTGCCCTGGCTGATGAAATCGTCAAAACCGGTGTAGTGGCACTCGATGTCAGCGGTAATGATTGCTTAAAGCAGGATGTCGAAGACATCGAAGATGAATCCTATTTTTTCCCAGGTGCAAAAGCACTAGATGTCAAGACGCCGATCATCCTCACCGGCGGTAACCGCTCCGTAGACCATATGGAAAAACTTTTGAAAACCAACGAGGTTGATTTTCTTGGAATGGCAAGACCCCTGATCCGTGAACCGGACCTGCCCAATCGATGGCTTAAGGGGACAGGCGGCAAAAGGGCCACCTGTATTTCATGCAATGGTTGTTTCGGGGTTCTCATGCAGGGGAAAACCGTTTATTGTATACAGGAAGCTTAAGACCTGCAAAAGGAAACAGGAAATATGAAAAAAGAACAAATCCGTTGGGATTTTTTAAAGTATTCCGGGATCATCATCCTGCTGACGGCATTAGTTTTTAGCGGCTGCAGTGTTTCGGCTCAACAGGTCTCCCCGGAAAAAACCACCCCGACATCAGCCGGTATTAAATATATCGGCAAGGGCCAGCCTGCCGGTCAGTACTGGCCGACCAGACAATGGAGAGAGTGCAGGCCGGAAGCCGTGGGCATGAATTCCGAAAAACTGCGCCAGGCCATTGAATATGCGGCCAGGCCCAGTTTTAAAACAGACGGACTGGTCATTGTCAGAAAGGGCTACATTGTCGGCGAAGCCTATTTCGGAAACTTTAAGAAAAATTCAAAACATGTCAGCCATTCAATGGCCAAGAGTTTTACCAGCGCCCTGATAGGCATCGCCATAGATAAAGGGCTTATCAAAGGTGTTGATGAAAGAATCTGCCAGTATTACCCCGAATGGAATTGCAATGACAAAAACGACTTGCGCAGCAGGATCACGATCAGGCACGCCATGACGCTGACCACGGGACTCAAGTGGCACGAGGATTGGTCGAAATGGGACCCGACCACTAATGATGCCTTGAAAATGGGCGCCAGCGGTCATTTTGTAAAATATATGGCGGCAAGGGAAGGTCTATATGAACCCGGTCAGCGATTTTATTATTCAACCGGTGATCCCATGCTTCTTTCCCGGGTTATCCAGGAAGCAACCGGGATGACGGCGTTTGAATTCGCCAAAGAAAACCTTTTTAAACCTTTGAATATGACCAATGTTCGCTGGAGCAGAGACAGGGATGGTTACACCTCGACTGCTTGGGGACTCTATGCCACTATGAGGGACTATGCGAAATTCGGGTATCTGTATCTCAAGGAAGGACGCTGGGAGGATAAGCAGGTTGTGCCCGCAGAGTGGGTGGAAAGATCAACCCGAACAGACCCCAGCGTCAGAATGTGGCCGGCCTACGGATATCTTTGGCATGTCAATTTGCCTCTGAGGCTCAAATGGACTAAATCATCGCTGCCCACGGATGCCATCCCCGGGGATGGATATATGGCCGAAGGAGTTTTAGGGCAAAACATCATTATTATCCCGTCAAGGGATCTTGTCATTGTGCGGTTGGCAAACCAGACCACTGAAGAGATGGACCTGGTCAAGTTCCTGACCATGGTCCTGAGCGCTATTGAGGGTTAATTCACTTTTTCATGAAAACAGCGTGACTAATGCCCGAAAGGGTGTGTCCCTGCTGCCTTTGTGAGTGAAACGGCTCGCCGATTTTAATCAGGTTGTTCTGGATATCCTACTTAAGTATTATCCGCCTGTTTCCTCCGCCATTCGGCGTAATTCATGACCGCAGCCATGGCTTGTACTGCTCGTTCCGGAGTAGAATAAAATGGGATGTCATTTTCAAAAAGAAATTTTACCACAGGGTCGGTATAGTCTGTGAAAGAAGTTGTGATTATCGGGCATGACATCTTTTCTTTTAATTCAACTAATCCATAACACATTTCAGCCATATGTTTTTCTATGGCCGAAAAATCTATGGACCCTGTTTTAAGAGCTTCCGGGCCAAGATTTTTGATCAATCCGAAGCCGCCTATGCCATGGATTAAAACGGCATCTACTTCTTTATTTTCAAAGATAATTTTGGGAATGGCGCTGAGCATGGCCTCGAGATTGGTGCTGTAAGTAAAATCCACCGGATTCGCTGCGGAACCGGTTTTAGGAATGAAACGGGAAATTTTCTTTTGGGTTTCTTCAGTAAATAAAGGAACCTCTATCTTATTCCGGGAGCAGGCGTCAGCCATGGAAGTGAGCGGCCCGCCGGAATGGCTTATAATGCCGACGCGGCGTCCTCTTGGAGCAGGAGTTGTTGCCAGGGCCCAGGCCCAGTCATAAAGACGCTCGACAGTCGGGGCCCTGATGATGCCGCACTGACGAAAAGCGGAGTCATAGACTTTGTCGTTTCCGGCCATGGCCCCGGTGTGGCTGGCTCCAGACCTGGCCCCGGCTTCAGTGCCGCCCACGTAGTAAGCCACAATAGGTTTTTTCAGAGAAACCTTCCGGGCTGTTTCCACGAATTCTTTACCGCGCCGGATCACCTCGATATACAGAGCTATGGCTTTCGTATCCGGGTCCTGCCCGAGGTATTCTATGCCGTCTACCATATCAATATCCGCTTCATTTCCGAGGCTGATGGCTTGTGAGTAACGAACGCCTCGCTTGGCAAGATAGGGCAAAACCTGTGTCACGTACGTCCCCGAATGGCTGAGGACACCCATTGGCCCCGGTCCGATCTGATAAGGGTAAACAGTAAGGTTAAAGTTTCTTTTGGCGTTTATTACGCCAATGCAGTTTGGCCCGACCAGCCGAATCTGATATTTTTTAGCCGTTTTCTTTAATTCCTTTTCGAGTTTTTCCCCCTCTTTACCCCGTTCCTTGAATCCGCCGCTGATCACCACAGCGTGCTTGATGCCTTTTTGACCGCACTGTTC
The DNA here is from genome assembly GCA_964629485.1 of uncultured Thermodesulfobacteriota bacterium. Classification (GTDB taxonomy): domain Bacteria; phylum Desulfobacterota; class Desulfarculia; order Adiutricales; family JAFDHD01; genus JAFDHD01. The sequence goes on from CAZVRN010000073.1 coordinate 8,276, forward strand.
GAGGATGTCAGGTACAATTTTCGTCGGTACCACGAGCACAGCAAGATCAGGCACCTCCGGCAGGTCCGCAACCGTTTTATAAGCCTGAACCCCCAGAACGTTTTTTTCCTTGGGGTGAACCGGCCAAACTCTGCCTTCGAATCCCTCTTTAATAAGGTGAGTTATTTGGTTAGTGCCCATGGTCAATGGATTATTTGAAGCGCCGAAAAAGGCGATTGATTCTGCATTCATGATAGCGTGCAGTGGATTTTCATTCATTATTTTTTACTTCCTCGCAATAAATATTTTCGATCGCGCTGGATAGTATAGGGATCAGGCAGCATTTATGTCAAGCAGAACATCCTTTAATTTTTTACCTCCCCAAGACGTGCTTAGTTATGAAGCACCTGGAAATAACAGGCTAATAACCTTTTTTGGATTTCGCTGGCCTACCAACACCATATAACTATATAACTATATGCATTGAGTCTTGCCGGACTTGGATTTTTATGGTAACTTTTTATTATTATTAAACATATTAGAGAAAGGAGATCCTGCATGAGTGAGGAGGAAAGGCTGGTGACAATTTATGAGGGAGCCAGTATCTTAAACGTCTCACGAAGAACAATTTATACATATGTAAAGGAAAATAAACTATCCCTTATAAAACGGGGGAATCGTTCCTTTCTCAAACTTGATGAAATAAGCCGGCTTCAATCCCAGAAAAAATCCATCACAAAAGGCCGAAAACCTGGTCCGGCTTTAAAAAGTCCTTTTGATTCTGAAAAATATATGGTTATCGAAAAACAACGTTATCAGGAATTGCTCACCCGTCTGGCTCAGCTCGCTGATGAAGCTGCTAATCTGGCTGCAAGACAGGCTTTTCTGTTGAAAGCTCTGCGGAAAAAAGAAGAAGGACCCCTGAGCCGCATTTTTAAATTTTTCACGACCGGTTAGAAGCACTGCCCCGTTTACTTAGCCAGAGGGCGAGCTTGGCAACAAGTTGAAACATGTATCCATTAAAAATTACCCTGAAAAAGAAAAGCGAGAAAGAATTTCGACCCTGGATTTGGGTTGTGCTTTTTGCGATTGCTTTCGCGTGGGTTGAGAGCTCAGTCGTTGTCTATCTTCGCCAAATATATTTTGATGGTTCTTTCGCCTTTCCCATAAAGACAGTCTGGATAGATGGCAAGCGTGTTATTGATGAGCTTGGGCGAATTGAGATCGGGCGCGAGATAGCGACGATCGTTATGCTTCTGGCTGTAAGCTTCGCATCGGGCCGGAACAAAGTTCAAAAAATTTGCTTTTTTATAATCACGTTCGGAATTTGGGATATTTTTTATTACTTCTGGCTTCGGGTTTTAATTGGGTGGCCTGAAAGTCTTATGACCTGGGATCTTCTTTTTTTTATTCCTCTTCCATGGGTTGGCCCGGTGATAACTCCACTGCTGATCTCTCTGGCCATGGTAATTGTCGGATCGGTTGTCGCGGCTTACGACAGAAAAGGATACGTGATCCGATGGCGCTGGTATGACTGGCTTGTCGAATTTAGCTGCGCCATTCTGATTATTGCGGCTTTTTGCTGGGACTGGAAAAATATCATTCGTTTTCCGGACGGCGTCTCTCGTGATGGGATTCCGCGCCAGTTTGCCTGGTGGCTTTACCTGCCCGCTTACCTCTTCTCCATAAGTTATTTTGTTTTTAGATTCAGACAAATCATTTCAGGCGGACGACCAAAGCCTGATCCTTGAACCTGAAATAATCGGCTTAGTATTTAGAGACTATTTCAAAATTAGTGTTTTGGGCTAAATCGCGCATGGAAGGGGGCTGCTTTTAGCCCTGGACACTTAATTTCTCCTGCGTTCTCTGATGCGGCTCTAAAGGAAAATCTTGAGCTTCTTTTTAGGGCATGATATGGAAAGAATTGCTTTGTCAGCAACTGAAGCATAAAGATTTTTTGGAGAATGACAATATAAGAAATACATAGCAGAAATCAGGAAATACTCAGAAAGGAGTGGTTATGCCAAATATTTTCACTAACGGAATCCAGATTGAATACGACACCTTTGGAGACAGCTCCTTGCCGCCGCTTTTACTGATAAACGGACTCGGGTCTCAGATGATACGCTGGGAAGAGGAGTTTTGCGAAGAGCTCGCGAGGCATGGGTTATTTGTGATCCGGTTCGATAACCGTGATGTGGGACTTTCGACCAAGTTCGAGGAGGCGGGTGTGCCCAACATTGTTCAGGCAATGGCTGCGCTGCAGAAGGGGGAAAAGCTTGAGGCCCCTTATACACTCGATGACATGGCTGCTGACGCCGTCGGGCTGCTTGACGGACTTGGCATCGAAAAGGCTCATATCTGCGGTGTTTCAATGGGCGGAATGATCGCTCAAATTATTGCCATCCAGTACCCGTCAAGGGTTTTGAGTCTCACTTCAATCATGTCTCACACCGGTAATCCTGATCTTCCCCGGGCAAAACCCGAAGCGCTGGCCGTTCTGACCGCACCTGTTCCTACGGAACGCGAGGCGTACATTGAGCATTCGGTAAAAACCATTCGAGTCATCGGGAACCCCGGGTTTCCGTTTATAGAGGAAAGATATCGCAAACGGGCTGCCAGGGAGTACGACCGCTCTTTTTACCC
>CAZVRN010000074.1:0-10794 GCA_964629485.1 uncultured Thermodesulfobacteriota bacterium
AGCCACAACTAAGGGGCGGGGACAATCGAAGCCAAGAATTCACCCTCAGCGGCTTTATTTTTATCAACAAAGGTCTCCCCCCGAAACCTGATAATGCGACTCCCGAACTTAATAACATCCACCTTCATATCTATTCGATCACCTGGCACAACCGGTCTGCGAAACCTGACTTTATCCGTACCTGCAAAAAGCATGATACCTTTGGGAAGATCGCCTTCGTGAGACAGGACATACAGGAGCCCGCCGGTCTGGGCCATAGCTTCGATGATTAGGACACCTGGCATAATAGGGTTTCCAGGAAAATGGCCCTGGAAAAATAATTCATTATATGTGACATTCTTGTAAGCGGATATAGTCTTGTTTGACTCATATGAAACCACCCGGTCCACAAGAAGAAATGGGTACCGGTGCGGCATTATTTTCAAAATCTCCGTGATATCGACAGAATCGCCCATTTTTTATTCTTTACCCTTCATTTTTTTCTCTGCATCCAAGAATTTCGTTTTTAAATCATCAAAAGACGCAGCTTTCTTAAAAATCTGAAAAAATTGCCTCAACCGCGGCAATTCCTTACGCGCCAAAATAGTGGTCCTCCATTCACGGTCTGCATCCTGAGCCGGAAACCCGGCCCAGCGCGCGCATCCGGCCGGTATGTCGTTCATAACCGTCGCTCCAGCCAGTACAAATGCTTCATCACCGATCTTCACTCCGTCTCTAACGTTCGCTGCCATGATAAAAGCCCGGTGACCTATTTTCACGCTTCCGGCGATTGAGGCGTTCACAATAATGCAGTCGCGTCCAATTCTGACGTTATGGCCAACCTGCGTTATATTATCTATTTTGGTCCCAGCCCCTATAACGGTTGCAGTGGCCAAGCCCCGGTCAACACAGACTTGGCTGCCGATTTCAACATTGTCCTCGATCAAAACGCTTCCGGCATGCTCATTTTTAACGTGAAGAAGTCTTCCGGTTTCCGGGTCAGGTATCTGATTATAGCCAAATCCGTCGTCCCCGATCACCGCTCCGGAATGGATAATGACCTTATTCCCCAGAGTGGTTCGTCTGAACAAAGTCACCCTGGGATAAATAATACATCCCTCACCTATTACCACCTGATCATCAATAAAAACCTGCGGGTAAATTCGGCAGCCGGGACCAATCTTGACGTTTTCGCCGATGTAGCACCAGTCACCGATGGTAACATCTTCCGCCAGATCAACGCTTGATCTGTTTTTGAACCGCACCTGCGAACCAGCCGCAGGCACCAGTGAAGGTTCGCTGATCACCAGTTCCAAAAGTACGGAAAACACAAGCCGCGGAGCAGGCGCTCTCAAGTAAGGTCTGGCTTGGCTGGCCAGAGGTGGAGGAAGAATAAGAGCGGCGGCCTTCGATTCTTCGACTTGAGCAAGATACGATTTCGAAACCGCAAATGTCAGGCAATCAGGTTCCAAAGCCTCAACTGGCGATATGGCCCGAACAAGAACATCTGGATCTCCCACCAGCTCTATTTCGTGGGGCAGGTCCGGGCTGCCAAGCTCCGAAAGCCTGGCTCTTATCTTAAGTCTTGCCTCTTCGGCCAATTCTCCTAAAGTGTACGGGCGCGGTAATTTCACATTTTTACCTTTTATAAATTATGGTAGACGATCAAATCTCTTTGACATGCCAACAAAAAATTTTACCGCCCGACAACTACTTGGCCTCGTCAAAAAGCTTCATGATCTCATCGGTCAGATCAATGCTTTTAGGCGCATATATAACGCCGGAGCGACTGCCTTCCAAAATCAAGGTATAGCCATGCTCCTGTCCGAATTTGATAATCAGTCGGGAAATCTTTTCAAGGAGGGGTTTGGTTCTCCGTATTTCCTCCCGTTTCATCTGCTCGTTAACATCCTTGTAATAATCGTCAAAATCCCGCATCTTGCGTTTTAAGGTTTTTTCCTTGTCATACCGGACATCAGGCGCAAGGATGCTGGCCTGACGCTCCAGTTCAAGCTTAGCTTTCTCGATTTCAGCCCGTCTCAAGTCAAGCTCTTTTCGAATCTGCTCGAATTTATTAATAAGCTTTTCTTTTTCCGCCTTGCCCTTTCGGGATTCATTGATGATCCTCTGGACGTTGACGATGCCAATCTTGACCACCTCAGCGGACAGCGCTTTTGAAGCAGAAGCAGCTACCAGGGCCGAGACAAGAAACGCGCATATTAAAAAACCAGCCAGATAACTCTTTCTCCGCATCCTTTACCTCCTAAATTAAAATCACTGAAATTTAAAAAAATGAACCAACACTAAATTCCCATGAGCTGTGCGGTTCTCCCTCTCGCCGGTCAAGCACATAACCCCATTCCAGCCGCATCGGTCCTAGAGGGCTGTAAAACCTTAGACCAACCCCTGCGCTTTTCCTCAACCTGCCTAAATCCACGTTATCACGAGACCCGTATACATTACCAGTATCAAAAAATATGACTCCAGTTAACCCGGCTTCTTTGACAAGAGGAAAGATGTATTCAAAATTGAACAAAACCATTTTTTCTCCCCCGAGCACGGCCCCCGTTTCCGGGTCGCTCGGGCCGATGCTGCCCCATTCAAAACCTCGCAGGCTATTCATACCGCCGAGGACAAATTTTTCAAAAATAGGCACCTTTCCACCAGAGCGTCCCTGAAGTAATCCCAGTTTGCCACGAGCAAAAAAGACATGTTCATTACCCCAGGGCATAGGGAAAAACCAGCCTGAATTCAAAATGTATTTGCTGAAATAAGTTGTTCCGCCCAGTATACCGCCGGCATATTCAACGGTGAGATAATTATCCGAACCTGAAGTTGGATTGTAAAAGCGGTTTCGGGTATCCCGGCGGAGAGACAAAGTGATACTGCTGGTCTTCCATTTTCCTTCCATTTCCTTAAGAGACTCGGAGGACTCTTCAGCAATATTCCCTATGTCTGCATCCTCGTATTTGTATTGTCCTGACAAACGGACATAATCCATGATAGGATACCCTAACCGTACTACACCGCCATTGGCGTCTTTGTCATAATCTTTATATTTCCGGGTTTCATTATAAATATCAATTCCGGCCGCCAGGGGAATATCGAACAGCCACGGCTCAGTAAAACTAATAACGTATTCCGTGCTTCGAGCCCCAAAACTACCTTGAAACTGAAGGCGCTGCCCCTTGCCTTGCAAGTTGTTCTGACTGATTTGAAAAATACCGAAGAGTTTATTATATGAGCTGTATCCTGCTCCAATCGAAAAGGCCCCGGTTGGCTGTTCAGTGACGGCGACCTTGATGTTCATTTTATCATCAGCACTCCCTTTGGCTTGAGACAGTTTGACATCACTGAAATAACCAAGGCGATTGAGGTTCATGGCGCTTTTTCTCAATTTTTCGGCTGAAAACAAGTCTCCCTCGTTTATCTTGAATTCCCGGCGGATAACCTTGTCTCTGGTCTTGGTGTTACCAGTGATTTCAATCCGTTCAATATAAACCAGCAAGTTTTTTTTAATTTTAAAGTCAATGTCAATGGTATCATTGTGCTCGTGGAGCAAAGGCAAAACGACTGCGTAGGCATATCCCAGAGAGGTATAAACGGATTGGATTTTACGAATGTCCTTCTGTACAACTTCCCGGCTAAAATACGGCTGATCATCAATCTTGACTATTGATAGAAACTCCTTTTCAGATTTAATTAAATCTCCCGAAAAAGAGACTTTTCTGACTTTATATTGAGGGCCTTCACTGATTCGGAATGTAATCACGATGCCATTTTGTTTAACGTCCACGATGGGGTTGGCGACTTTAGCCTTAAGATAACCCTTGTTTTGGTAGAAAGTGAGAAGCCTGGAAGTATCTTCCTTCAAATCATCTCGAATAAGAATACCCTTATCGGCCAACCATGACCAAAAACCTTTCTGTTTGGTTTTTAAAATCTTCCGAAGCTGTTTGCTGCTAAAGTTTTTATTACCCTCGAATATTATTTTTGTAATATAAACTCTTTTCCCCTCGGTAATCGAATAATGGACGGCGATCATTTTGGGGCCGATATTCTTCAATTTATAAGAAACTTTGGCGTTATAATATCCTTTTTCCCGATACAAGGCATTAATATTCTCGACGCTGTCAATAACCTTTTTGGTATCAAGAATGGAATAGAGAGAATACCCTAAAACCTCCAACAAATCTTTCTCTTCCAGGTTGCGGTTTCCTTGAAACTCTATCTGCCGGATAGTAGGTTTTTCATCCACTATAAAATTGACGATTTTACCCTCTGAAGTTTCCTCCACTTCAACTTTCACGTCATCGAAGTAATTCATAGCATAAATACGCTTCAAGTCTTCTGATATCATTTCTTTTGAAAAGATATCCCCTTCCTTGCTTTTGAGGACCGATCTGATAGCGTCTGCTTCAATGCGTTTGTTGCCAGAAATAATGATCTTGACTAATTTCTGCTGCTCGGTAACTTTAAGCGTGGCTTTAATAGCCAGATCTTTGACTAAATTTACGAGATTTTCAAGGCCTTCTCCCTGAACAAAGACAGTCCCTGTCCTTTTAAGGCCCAGGGTGTCTACTATTTTAGCGTCCAGCGATAAACTGCTACCGATTTTAGTAAGGCTGCCGTAAATGACATAATCGACCTTCAGGGCCTTACCCAATACCCGGGCTGACTGTTCGCCTACTTCGGAAATATTTTGCGCTCTCAGCTCACGCTGCACATCTGCACTTGATGTAACGTCAACTCCGTGATCTAAAAATTGATTGTTCAACAACTTCTGAATACCGGCCCGAAGGTAGCCAAGGTTCTCTTGGCCGTAAACCATAAAAGGAAGCACGGCGACTTTAGCCGTTTTCGCTGCATGTCCGATGTCAGGCAGCAGGATCAGCAACATAGTAAGCAGAACGATTCTTTTTGCCATCATTTTATCTTTCTTTAACAATGCGACCTTCAGCTAGTCTAATTTGAGAATTCATCATCTTTGCGAGCTCGAGATTGTGGGTCGCTACGATCATAGTCAACCCTTTTTCCTCATTCAATTGAACCAAGAGCTCATTTATTCGCCTTCCTGTTCGTGTGTCAAGATTTCCAGTAGGCTCGTCAGCCAAAAGCAAATCCGGCTCAACCACAAGAGCTCTGGCCACAGCCACCCGCTGCTGCTCTCCGCCGGAAAGCTCACCCACACGGTGCCTCAGCCTTTCCTTGAGACCCACCCGGACCAAAATTTCTTCTGCCAAACCGCTGGCTTCTTTCCGACTTAAACCCCGAATCATAGCGGGCATAGCGGTATTTTCGAGGGCATTAAATTCCGAAAGAAGATGGTGAAATTGAAAAACGAAACCAATCTTCCAATTTCTGATTCTGGCCAGGGCCTTCGAGTTTTGGCGATACAGATCAAGACCGTCGAGGACAACCCGGCCTGCAGTAGGCTCTTCCAACGCGCCTAAAATATGAAGCAAAGTTGATTTACCCACTCCAGAAGCCCCGACCACCGCCAGACTTTGACAGCGCCCAATGGTCAGGTCTATGCCTTTTAAAACCTCGATCCGGTCTGATTTGGTCTGGAATGTTTTGACCAGCCCCTCAATAAGAATGTAAGCTGACTGTTCATCGGTCACGTTTATAAAATCCCCTACTCATATCGCAGGGCTTCTACCGGGTTGAGCCGGGAGGCGCGCCACGCAGGGTAGATAGTGGCAAAAAAACTTATTGCTATGGCCATCAAAATAATGACAATCACGTCCGAGGTTTCCATCCGCACCGGCAAGGTATCTATATAGTAAATATCTCTCGGCAGTTTAATAAATTCATACCTCTGAAGCAAACCACAAAGCAAAACTCCGCCCAGGAATCCGAGGAGCGTGCCGATTACACCAATGACCAGCCCCTGGAAAACAAATATCCTCATAATATTGAGTCCCGTGGCGCCCATGGACTTAAGAATGGCAATATCCTTGGCCTTGTCCATAACCACGATGATTAAAGTCGAGACAATATTAAAAGCAGCCACCAAAACGATCAGGGTTAATATGATGAACATAGCAAACTTTTCCAACTTCAGCGCCCAAAAGAGGTTACGGTTCATCTCCATCCAGTCTCTGGCCCAATATTTTTCACCCAGCCGTGATAGAATGTTTTTTTTAACCTTATTCGCGGCATAAATATCTTTGACCTGCACCTCGATCCCGGTCACACCCGACCCCAGACTTAAAAAATCCTGAGCCTGACTCAAAGACATATAAACCAGTGTGGAGTCATACTCGTACATCCCGGATTTAAACAACCCCACGACCTTGAAATCCCCGGCCTGCGGAACACGTCCTCCCAAGGGTGTGATCCGCCCCAGGGGAGAGATGACTTTAACAACATCTCCAGGAACAACACCCAAAGTCCGGGCCAGTTCCTGTCCGAGAATAATCGTACCCGTTTTTTTACGGTAAGTTCCCGGCTCAGCCGCCAGATCAGCGAGCCGGCCTGATATAATACTCCGGCTCAAGTGGCCGAACTTTGCGGCTAAAACAGGATCTACCGCCCTAAGAATTGCACCGGAGGCCCCGCTCGTTGCACTCACCATAACCTGGCTGTAAATAAAAGGCTCGGCGGAAACAACTCCTTTAACCTCTTGAACAACCGGCAGAATTTTTTTGTAATCTTTGAGAGATTGACCGTACCTCAAAACAACGATATGGGAGTTGACTCCCAGAATTTTCTCCTTCCAGGTCTCCTGAACTCCGCTCATCACAGCCAGAACAACAATTAAGGCAGCCACCCCCACGGCGACACCAGCCAAGGAAATGATGGTAATCAAGGAGATGAAGGCCTGTTTTCTTTTAGCCTTAAAATATCTCCAGGCAATGAAAATCTCAAAGGACACTCCCGACCAATCTCCTTGTTATTCCGGGCGCAAATGAGGAAAAAGTATAACGTCCCTAATGGAGGCGCTATCAGTAAAAAACATGACCAGCCTGTCTATCCCGACCCCTTCCCCGGCCGCCGGAGGCATTCCGTACATCAAAGCCCGAACATAATCCTCATCCATGAATTGAGCCTCCTCGTCACCGGACTCCCGCTCAGCAACCTGGGCCAAGAACCTTTCACGCTGATCTATGGGGTCATTGAGTTCGGAAAAACCGTTGGCAACCTCACGCCCAACGACAAAGAGCTCAAACCGATCGGTGATTCCCGGGTCGTCCTGATTGCGCCGGGCCAACGGGCTGATATCGGTTGGATAGCCCGTAATAAAGGTTGGTTCAATTAATCTGGGTTCAACCAGAACATCGAAAATTTTGGCCAGGAGTTTACCATGCTTCTCTTCCCTGGATACCTCAGCGCCTATCTCTTTGCAGTAAGCCAGCGCTTGGTCCTTATTTTTAAGGGCCTCTGAAGGTACCCCGCCAATATCTCTCAGGGACTGGTAAAAACTAAGCCGCTTCCAGGGCGGGGCGAGGTTAATTTCCCGGCCCTGATAGATCACTGTTTCTGAACCATTTATTTCGCGTGCGACGAACTGAAACATTTCCTCTGTCAAGTCCATTAAATCCTCGTAGGTTGCATAGGCCTGGTAAAACTCCAGCATGGTAAATTCAGGATTATGTTGCGTGGAAATTCCTTCATTGCGAAAATTACGATTTAATTCATAGACCCTGTTGAACCCGCCTACCAAAAGCCGCTTCAAATAAAGCTCCGGGGCAACCCGCAGGTAAAGCTTCATGTCCAGAGCCTGATGAAAAGTCTCAAACGGGCGAGCCGTGGCCCCGCCTGGAATAGGCTGCATCATGGGTGTTTCGACCTCAATAAATGAACGACCCTCCAAAAATTGCCTGAGCAGGGCAATGATCCTGGTTCGCTTGAGGAAGACATCGCGCGTGCGATCGTTCATGATCAGATCGAGGTAACGTCGCCGGTATTTCAACTCAATGCTTATTTCATGATATTTCTCCGGCAAGGGTAAAAGCGACTTGGTTACCAGTTCCAAACGGGAAACAAGGATGGTCAATTCTCCTGTCCGGGTGCGGAAGATGCGTCCTTCGAGCCCGACAATATCACCAATATCTAATTTTTTAAACAGGTTAAAAGTCGCCGGGTCCACGTCCTGGCGGCGAATGTAGGCTTGAATCTGTCCGGAGTGATCCTTAACGTCGAAAAAAATGGATTTCCCGTAATCACGCCTCGCCATGATCCGGCCAGCCAAACGAAACGACTCTTCGACTTTTTCCAAGGATGCGTTTTCAGCCTGTCCAAACCTCGAATGCAGTTCAGAAACCTGTGTCAACGGACGAAAATGATTGGGATACAAATTAAGGCCCTCCTTTTGAAGAGCAAGGGCCTTCTCTCGCCGTTGTTTGATTAAATTACTTTCTTCCAATGCTATTTTTCTTCCTTATCCAAAAGCTGAAATTCATAAATTTTATCTTCAAAAGTTGGGAATTAATCCGAGCCTGCGCCTCATAAAACAGAATAGATAATTTGGGTTTTGTCTTATAATCTAATTCGATGCTTCAGTCAAGTTAAAACCATGAAAATTAAAAGAAATCTCACTACGATCGCTTATTTAATACAAGATCATATGGCACGCGGGAGGAATGCGGTAAAGATAGTGCCAATCTGCGGCTGGGAGAAAACCTGGATACGACCGCCCGCGCTTTCAAGGATGCGGGAGACAATAGGCAAGCCAAGGCCAGTGCCTCTGTCCTTAGTGGTAAAAAAAAGATCAAAAATATGAGGCAAATCTTCTTCGGCGATCCCCTGGCCGGTGTCACTGACTATCAGCCTCACCAAGTTAGGTTCCCCGCCATCAGGTTCCAATGCGATAGTTATTTTCCCTCCCTCCCTAACGGCATCCCTGGCGTTAAGAAGTAAATTCCACAATACTTGTTCAAACTGGTAAGGATCAAAACAGATGAATACATCAGAGCAATTTTGGGCCATCAGGGTTACTGCTGCCTCGTTCGGTTCTAGTTGCCTGTTAAAATCATGAATGATGTCCGAAGTAGCTTTCAGGAGGTTAAGCCGAACCGGTTTTCCGGTTTTAGGACGGGCAAACAGAAGGAAATCACTGACAATATTTTGGAGACGATCCATTTCCCGCCGTATGATTTTCATCAGGGGCTCGAGGTCTGCTTTACCCTGCAACTCATCTTCAAGCATCTGAATGGAACCGCTCATAGAAGCCAGTGGGTTCCTGATCTCGTGAGCAATGCCTGCGGCCACTTCTCCAGCTGCGGCCAATTTGCCTATCCTCTGGACCTCTGCTTCCATCTCATGGATACGCGTCTTGTCCTGCAAAACCAGAAGCCTGCCCCAATTTACTTTCATGCTGTTTTTCAAAGCCTGCACTGATATTTCAAGATGCAATACCTGACCATCCGGCCTGGTGTAGTTCAGAGGCAGCGGTGCTGAAGGAAGATTCGTCGGATTATCTGAAGCCGGGATTTTCAATCCTTTGAAAATCCCGGCGTAATGCTGGCCGCGAATCTGGCTGAAATCATACCCTGTTATCCGCTCCGCAGCCGGGTTGCAGGAAATCAGATTCCCGTTCAAATCCATGGTCATTAAACCGGAGTCAATACTTTTTACAATATTTTCGTTAAGATCCTCGAGCCTTTTGAGATCAATTTCCTTTGCCTGTAACTCCTGTCGTGTTTTCTCGACCTGGTGGGAAAGGTATCCAGAAAGGTAAGCCACCAGATAAAAGGCGCACATGTTAATAAGAAGGCGGTATAAAACGTCTGACCCCAGATTGTAATGCGGTGGTTCAAACCGTGTGTAAAAAGGTGTTATATATTGATAATACTGTAAATCAAGGACGAGACCATACATAATGATCGCGAAGGAAGCAATGAGAAAAGCACCTTTACGGTAGAGAATAAAGCTGGCGTTAATGATAGCCCAGATGAACATGAAAGAAAAAATACTTTCAATCCCCCCGGTTAAATAAATAATCGCCGTGATCATCAAAACATCACCGATGCTTTGAATATAGGCCTGAATGGTCACCGAGGTGAATCGCGGTAAAATAAGGGCATAGAAGAACGTGAGGAGATAAATGGCAATGATCAGGACGTATAAGCCGATTAAACTGACGTCGGCGATACCCAAAGGCCCTCGAAGCTGTACAAAGACCGTGGCTACCAGAAGAACGGTGATAATGAGCACCCGAAAGAACATTAACAGGCGCAGTTTGGCGACCGGGCTCTGTCCGGAATCTGTTTTTTTTAGTTCCTGGATCATAAGAAAAGCTATAAAAGATCGATGTGTTGGTTAGGGAGAGATATTAGAAACCTTCACCGCAAAATGTTAAAAATTAGGCGTAAAATCTAGGGCCTTCGAGGATACAAATTCATTTAGTTGATGACGGGTATCTCCTTTTCTTCTTTCTGAAGGTGGCGGCTGGCCGTAAAATTCAAACTAGATGAGATTACCGATTTGAAACATGGGCATATACATGGCGATCATCAGCCCGCCGACGCCGATACCCATGATGACCGTCATCAGGGGTTCAATGGCTGTCGTCAACGCATCCACGGTTGCATCAACTTCCTCATCGTAAAAGTCCGCAATCTTGGACAACATGACTTCGAGCGCCCCGGCTTCCTCGCCCACACTGATCATCTGGATAACCATTGAAGGGAAAACGCCGCTTTCCTCCAACGGATCGGCGATAACACGTCCCTCGGAAATGGCCAAACGCGTATCGAGTATGCTTTCCTCGATGATCTTGTTGCCCGCCGTACGAGCAGTAATTTCCAGGCCATCCATGATCGGAACCCCTGAACTCATCATCGTGGACAAGGTTCGTGTAAAGTGAGA